>NZ_NMPS01000174.1:0-51241 GCF_002261125.1 Siphonobacter sp. BAB-5385
GGTCCAGCCTGGAAGGCTCAGGGGCTACTAGTCAGCCAATTATAAGGACCAAGCTCAGTCGGTTCAAGGCGACACCTATAATAAATCATCCTTCGCCTTCGCCCCTATTACCGTCGCAAATTATCCAGCACAATCGCCGTAGCAATGCCTGCATTCAGGGATTCGGCTTCGCCGAACCGGGGAATGGTGATGCGTTTCTGAATGAAGCCTTCGTTTTCCGGACGAATGCCGTTGGCTTCATTACCAATCACAATGTATCCCGATTCACTAAAGCTTAAGCCGTGAATGGATTCCCCGTCGAGGAAGGTACCGTAAACCGTCTGGGTTTTCTCCTGTTCGAAAAATTCCTGCAGCGGGACATAATACGTTTGTACACGCGTAAAGGAACCCATACTGGCTGCAATCACCTTCGGATTGTACACATCCACGCAGGAAGTCGAGCAGATAATCTTTTTTATTCCGTACCAATCGGCAATCCGAATGATGGTTCCGAGGTTACCCGGATCGCGTATATCATCGAGTACCAGAGCAAATTCCTGGCCCCGTACCCGCAGCGGAAGGTTCTCTTTCGTTTCTGCAATGGCCAGAGCGGCATTGTTGGATTGCAGGGTTCCAACCTTTTCGAGTTCATCTTCCGTCACCAATTCAGCCCGGAAGGGTTGCTCGTCGAGTAGCTTTTGGTTTTCTTTGTAAAATGTATCCGTTACAAACAGAGCCTGAAGTCTAAAATCAGCGGTCAGTAACTCGCGGACACTCTTGCCGCCTTCTACCAGAAATGCTCCCGATTCCTGCCGGTGCTTTTTCTGCTGAAGCAGGCGTATTTGTTTTTGCCACTTTTGTGAGATCATTGTCCCGTATACTTATGCCATTCCCAACGAGGAAGAAATACAGTCATCTGCTGGTGATAGGAATGGCTTTTCTTGGTTTTCTAGCTGCCTGCACCCGTAATACCGAACTACGGCGAGGCGAGTATCTTTTAGCCAAACAGACCATCAAAGGTAACAAGGAAATTCCGAACGAAGAGCTCGAAGCCCTTTTACCCCAGGAATCGAACCGGGTTCTGATTACGCAGCCCATTACGCCTTTTCTGTGGGTGTATCAGATTGCCCGCCCCGATTTTCTAAAGTACAAAAAGCCCCGTTTCGAACGGGAAATCCGGGAATATCAGGCCCGTATCGAACAGATTCGGAATGCTCCGGATTCGACACAATCCCGCAAAAATCTGCGTCGGATTGAGCGGCTTGACCGCAAGATTGACCATAATCGCCTGGCGATTGAACAGGGCCACTGGTGGATGCGGGTTGTGGGCGAACCGCCCGCCATCATCACCGAAGAAGACGCCCGTCAGAATGCCCAGAACCTCCAGGCCTTTCTGCGTACCAACCGGGGTATGTTTGATGATTCCGTGCGGTACAAGCTTGACACGGTCAAATTTCGTCGGGTAAAAGTGCTCTACGAAGTACAGCAGGGGAAACCTTACGTACTGGATTCCATCCGGCTGGTCACCGTTGATCCCCGCATTGACAGCATTCTCCAAAATGCCCGGGGCATTCGCTTTCTGCGAAAAGGAAACCGGGTCGACGAGCGTAATTTCAGTGCCGAACGCGAACGGGTGGAAGCCTTGTTGCGAGACCGGGGGTACTACGGCTTCTCGAAGGAGAATATTTCGTTTACCGGCACCTACGACACCTCACTGGCCGAGCCCCTGAAGCACCATATGAATGTCACGATGGTGATCGATTCGGTGCCGTTCCGCTATCCCTATTACCAGATTAATTCGGTTACATTCGTAGTCGATGGTCGCGATCCTTCCGAACCCTCTTCACACCTGGACTCGACCGTTTACAATGGCATTCGGTACATTTTCGTGGGGAAGAAATATTCGACCCGACTACTCGATGCCAAGCTGAAGGTACGTCCCGGAGCTACCTATAACCAGACGTTTCACAACGAGACGCTACGGATGCTGGGGACGCTTGATCAATTCAAATTCCCGAACATAACCTACGATACGGCCAGTAATCACCGGTTGAATGCACTGGTATACGCCCAGCCGCTGCAACGGTATGAGCTTACGTCGGAGGTGGGTATGAACGTGTACCAGGGTTTGCCCGGTCCTTTTTTGAATGGAGCCTTACGCATCCGGAATTTCTTTCAGGGACTGGAAACGCTGGAAATTGCCGGAAAGGCGGGTTACGATGGTCAGCCCGGTTTTACCCAAAGCTCGCAGAATCTGGCCTTCAAGGATCAAAACTTTGAAGCGGGTCTGAATACTTCACTGATTTTTCCGCAATTACTGATTCCGGCGGCAATGAAAGTTCGCTACAGCAACAGTGCCCCGCGTACCCAGGTCGGGATTGGTTATTCGTTCAGCGACCGGAAAGATTTTCGGCGTACGGGCTTTAAACTGGCGATGAATTATTCCTGGCAAATTTCGTCCAAGGAAACGTTTTACTTCAGTCCGCTGGACATTAACCTGATCAATACCAGTCGTCAATCCGACGCTTTTCAGCAATTTTTGCAGCAGCAGCAACTCGCCGGTAATAACCTTATTTTTACCTTCAATCGGTCGTTTGTTTCCAGCATCAGCGGCTCGTACGTGTATAACGATAACAACCTGAACTTAAACACCTTCCGTCGGACGAAGTACTTACGCGTTTTCGCTGAATCGGGTGGTACAACCCTGAACTTACTCTCGCGTAGCAGGCAGGATCAGTTGACCGACAACGAGGATCTCCGCTATTATAAATTCCTGAAAACCAGTGTTGATTACCGAGTTTATGTTCCCTTACGCCGCCGGGGGCGGTCCATGCTCGTCTTCCGGGCGTTTGGAGGCATTGGTTGGGAGTACTCCAAGAATGGGGGAATTTTGCCCTACGAAAAGGCCTTTTTTGCCGGGGGAGCCAACTCGATGCGGGGCTGGAATCCGCGTAAGTTAGGGCTAGGAGCCCAGGCGGCCAGTTTTGATACACTCAAGTCAGGAGTGGTCGTTCCGAGTTACAAATTCGAACGCCCTGGTGATGTTCAACTCGAACTCAATGCCGAATGGCGGTTTCCCCTGTTCAAGCTTTTTGGCGATTTCAATGGAGCCTTATTCGTGGATGCCGGAAACGTATGGTTACTGCGAACGAATCAGACCGAGTCGCAATTTAAGCCGGGTAGCTTTCTCAGTCAGACGGCTCTCAATGCGGGTTTTGGCCTGCGTTTCGATAAGTCGTTCTTCATCTTACGAGCCGACTGGGGTATCAAGCTTTACGAACCCGCCCGCCCGCGTGCCGATGGTGGTTTGGGTCAATGGGTAGTAGGCGATATGTTCAATTCAACACTGGACAATCGGTATCGTCCGGAACTACGGTTTGGAATTGGGTATCCGTTTTAAGGCTTTCATTTAGCGGAACGTTTCCCTGATGCTGTTTAAACTCGCTGTACAACGTCATCCCTAAAAGCCGCCATTCCAGTATTCCCGTCACATTATATTTTAATGTGTTTCCAGCGGGATTCACGGCTATAAACTTTGGTTTCCAGACCACACCACCCATAAGGCCATTCATGGTTGAATAAGCATCTATGACGACGACATTACTGGAATCTTTAGCCGGTCCGTACAGTAGATACAGATTGTAGCTGGACAGTAGTTCTTTTTGCAACTTGACCTGAATTCGACGTATAGCCTGCTCTGCTACCCTATTTCGGGATACTAGCCCTGTTTCTCTACTTCATCCGCTTGGTTTGTACCAGACTTTCCAGCGGATGAAAAGACGCCAACGACAAAAATAGCCGCCGCCCACCAGCCCAGATTTTGCCGGAGTAACTGCGTAGCTTTCAAACACAAATAGAGAAAATAAAGCAGTATAGCCAGGTTGAGAAGATTCCAGAGCAGGTGGAGCATAGATAGCGTATACGATGGTGAGGTGGAGACAGAGTACAGTAAAAGTACTTCAAAATTTCTGCGTATAAACTAGAAACAACCTACTAAAGTACACTGTTCATCCTGGTACCAGAGAGCCTTTTGGGTAGTTTACGCTGGTAGTTCCAGATTAAATTGTCCAGTAACCTGGGATTCATTTCGTATCCTTTCAAAACGAGTTGGCTCGATACTTCCGCCAAGAGCACTTGTGCTTCTTCAAGGGTTACCGTACTTCCAGTAATCGCTTTCAGGAAATCCCTCACCATCCGATCGGGCTTGATAAGCTGATCGTTTCCCGCCAGCATGAAGAAGTAGCTCAAGCAAATACCACTGGCCTGTCCGGGAATACGCTTGATCTTTTGTTCGAAATTCGTATCCGTGATGAGGCGAGGTACATCCTGAAAGTACTGCACATCAAAATCGGCTAGTACCCGTAAAAATCGACTGACGGCTTCCGCTTTCAGAATTCCGTTTAGTGTAGAGGTTCGCTGTTTATTCCGGTAGACCTCCAGAGCCAGTTTTTCGGGCGATTCATGCTCAACTTTTTCCAGAAAAGCCGCTACTGAAATCTGTTGTGCCGGATCAATAGGTAAAGAGCCATGGTCCCGAAAAAGGGTATGACCGACCAGTGGCTCCATTCGCCGGACGACGTTTCGGACGGATTCGTACTTCACGCCCATGGAAAACACACTGTCTACCACACAGAGCGGAAGATGAGCGTAATAATATTCAGGGTCTAGTTTAGGATTCGAGAAATCGAGTTTTTGCAAACAAAAATCAGTAACCAGGTCGAGGGTTGTTGGGGTAGGCATGGGCAATGATTGATCAGTAAAGGTTTCAGTATAACTATCAGCGTACGAACGGAAGGTTATCAAAATTGGGAACTTTCATTCATTTTCCTGATTTACCCATCAGTATGGGACTAGCAAATCAGAGAGCCTCTCAACTCCTGTCACTCCCTTTAACACAAAATCCAGCTTTTCGAAACCCATTCTTTACTGACAATCTGTCAGCTTTTTTATACCTTTGTACTTCTGAATTCAACGAACATTTAGATATGTAAGCGGAAAGCCTGAGGCTCAACGCTCCGAGCACCCATGAAGACCTTAGAAATCCTGACTCCTGAAGATAAGCAAGGCATTGACCTTCCCCGTTTACTCGAGGATGAGCAAAATGCCCTTGGTAAAAAGAAATTATATATTGAAAGCTACGGCTGTCAGATGAACTTCTCCGACAGCGAAATCGTGGCTTCCATCATGCGGGAAAAAGGCTTTGCGACGACTTCCAGCATTGACGAGGCCGATCTGGTTCTACTTAACACCTGTGCTATTCGCGACAACGCCGAACAGAAAGTACGGAACCGTTTAAGCACTTTTACCAGCCTGAAACGCCGCAAACCCGACACTATGATTGGTGTACTGGGCTGCATGGCCGAACGTCTCAAAGCGAAGTTACTGGAAGAAGAAAAAGTGGTTGACATGGTCGTAGGCCCCGATGCGTACCGTGACCTGCCCCGCTTGCTCGACGAAGTAGAAACGGGCCAGAAAGCCGTAAACGTTTTTCTTTCCAAGGAAGAAACCTACGCCGATATTGCTCCGGTACGCCTGAATTCCAACGGCGTAACGGCCTTTATCAGCATTATGCGGGGTTGCGACAACATGTGCAGCTTCTGCGTAGTACCCTTCACGCGGGGTCGCGAACGTTCGCGGGATGCGTATTCCGTCGTGCAGGAAGCCCAGGATTTGTTTGCACAGGGCTACCGGGAAGTGACGCTGCTGGGCCAGAACGTGGATAGCTACAAATGGGCTTCGGAAGACGGAACCGAGCAGGTAAACTTTGCCGGATTGCTGGAAAAAGTAGCCCTGGTGAGTCCGGAGTTGCGGGTACGCTTCAGCACCTCCCACCCCAAGGATATTACGGACGAAGTACTCTACACCATGAAGAAGTACGACAACGTCTGCAACTACATTCACCTGCCGGCCCAAAGCGGCAATTCCCGCGTACTGAAAATCATGAACCGGACCTACGACCGGGAGTGGTACATGAACCGGGTAGACGCCATTCGTCGGATTCTGGGCAATGACTGCGGCATTTCGCAGGATATGATCGCTGGGTTCTGTACGGAAACGGAGGAAGAACACCGCGATACGCTTACGCTCATGGACTACGTCAAGTACGACTACGGGTACATGTTTGCCTACTCCGAGCGTCCGGGTACGCCAGCGGCTAAGAAGTTCGTCGATGACATTCCGGAGGACGTGAAAAAGCGTCGCCTCAACGAAATCATTGCCTTACAGCAGCAGCACAGCCTCGAACGTAATCAGCAGGCCATTGGTAAGGTGCACAAGGTACTCGTGGAAGGAACGTCCAAACGTTCTGCCGAGCATCTGCAGGGCCGTAACGACCAGAATAAGGTCGTTGTGTTCCCCAAACATAACTTCACCAAAGGTCAGTACGTGAATGTATTGGTTACGGATTGTACGGCGGCAACCTTGCTGGGCGAACCCGTTCTTTAGAGCATAGATCCCCGAAAAAGAGTATGGCCTGGCATTCGTTAGGCAATACTCTTTTTTCCCATTTGTCCATTCTCTAAGCTCTATCCATTACACACATGTCACCTCAGGAAATACAATCCATAAAATCGCGGTTTGGCATCATTGGTAATTCATCAGCACTGAATTACGCCATCCAGATCGCAGCCCAGGTCGCTCCTACCGATCTGACGGTACTCATTACCGGAGAAAGCGGAAGCGGGAAAGAGTCGTTTTCCAAGATTATCCATCAATTATCGACCCGTAAGCACGGCCAGTTTATTGCGATCAACTGCGGAGCCATCCCCGAAGGGACCATTGATTCCGAGTTGTTCGGGCACGAGAAAGGAGCCTTTACCGGAGCCGTCGATGCTCGGAAGGGTTATTTTGAAGTGACGGACGGCGGTACCATTTTCCTTGATGAAATCGCTGAAATGCCGTTGGGTACGCAGGCCCGGCTCTTACGGGTACTCGAAAACAAGGAGTTTATCCGCGTCGGTTCTTCCAAAATCATGAAGACCGATGTTCGGGTCGTAGCCGCCACCAACGTTAATCTGATGCAGGCGGTGGAGAAAGGCCGCTTCCGGGAAGATTTGTACTACCGTCTGAATACGGTACCCATTTTCGTACCACCCCTGCGGGACCGGGGCGATGACGTACTGATGCTCTTTCGGAAATTTACGGCGGATTTCAGCGAACGCCAACGCATCCGCCCCGTACAGCTCACCGAAGATGCCCGGGAGGTACTGCTGAGTTACCGTTTTCCGGGAAATATTCGCCAATTAAAAAATTTGGCGGAACAGGTTTCCATCCTCGAAGAAGAACGCACCATCAATGGTCGTTCGTTGCTCAAGTACATTCCGGATGCCCAGCGTTCGTCCCTACCGGACGTATTCCGGGACGGCCAGAGCCAGGATTTCAACGAACGGGAGTTACTATACAAAGTACTCTTCGATCTCAAACGCGACGTAACGGAACTGAAAAAGCTGTTCGTGGAAATGGCTCAGAATGGTGCGGGCGACGGTGAAATTCTGCGGCAACACGCCAATCTGTTTCAGGGCGTGACCGACGAACCCGTTAATTTTAGTGAAAATCATACGCCGACCCGGTATCTGCCCGTTTCGACTACGGCTACGCCGCCCGCAACACCCAATGTCTTTTCGCTGGATCCGTCCAACGATTCCAGCTTTGAGGATGTGACGGACGAGTCGGAAGATGAATCGCTTTCGCTGGAAAAGAAAGAGAAAGAAATGATTATCAAAGCTCTGCGTAAGAACGGCAATAAACGTAAAAATGCGGCTCAGGCCCTCGGCATCTCCGAACGGACGCTGTACCGGAAAATCAAACAGTATGAGATTGATGAAGAGTAGTCCTTTCCGCGGCAACAAAACCCTACGCCGCACCTTATTACTCCTCCTGATTCTGCTACCGGGCGTTCTGTTGAACGGTTGCGGTCCGTATTCCTTTTCGCCAGGCGGGAAATTGTCAGCAGATCTAAAGACCATTACAATTAACAACTTCGTCATGAATGCGGCGGGTGGACCGGCTACCCTGCCCAACACCTTTACCGAACAGCTTAAAGAGTATTTCCAGCGAAATACCCGTCTACAACTTAAACCGGGCGGCGATGGTGACTTGTTAATCGAAGGAGCCATTACGGGTTACGACGTGACGCCGCAGGCTCCTACGGCCCAGGATAAGGCGGGTTTGAACCGACTAACCATCACCGTTACGGTTCGGTTTGTGAATACCAAAGATGAATCAGCGAGTTTCGAACAACCTTTTTCGTTTTTCCGCGATTTCCCACAAACCCAAACCCTGAATCAGGTCGAAGGACAGCTGATTCCGCCCATTCTGGAACAGATCATTCTGGATATTTTTAACAAAACAGCGGGCGACTGGTAATATTTTTCTAAAAAACCCAAGAAAATTTCTACGAACTCTTCCCTACTCAAGGGATTCATTTGTAAGAACCTGCTGCGGTTTTATTCAACGATTACTTTAGACATCTCTTACCAGTGAAAAGCAGGAACTATTGATTCCGGAGCAGGAAATTCTGTATCTTAGAATCTACATTTTAAAGTTTCCCCTGGCCATTTTGGCTAGACGGACCTCCTCCACTGGGCACCTTATGCAACGCGATATTTTTTCTTATCTTGTTACCAATCCAACCGATCTTTCATCGGATGATGTGGCTTATCTCAAAGAATTGGTAGAACATTACCCTTTTTGTCAAACCGGGCACGTACTGCTGGCAAAAGGTTATACCGATCAGGCCGATCATACGGATGCCCCAGCGGCTTTACGCAAAGCGGCTGCCTATTCGCTGAGCCGCAACGCCCTGCGTAAATTCATTGGAGGAGAATTTCCGGCAGCAACTACTCCCACCGAAGAACAACGCCTACCGTTTACGCGTCGCCATCCCCGGGAAGTAGAGGAAATCACAACGCAGCCCGTTCCGGTTTTCGAAACCATCAATCCGGTACACGCCCTACGAGGCCTGGATTATTCGGAAGTACTGCTCAAAAAATCGGAAGAAAAAGCTGAAAAAGAGAAGTTTGAAACGCCCGCGTACGATCAGTTGGCTATCATTGATCGCTTCATTCAAGCCGAACCCCGGATCGGTCCATTCCGGGCTAAACCCGGTCCAAGCGACGAAGAACCCGTGGATCTGGCTTATAAACAACAAGTCTCTAGCAGCACGCCTCTAACGGAAGCGTATGCCAAAGTACTGGCCCGGCAGGGAAAAACGGAGAAGGCCATTGAAATCTACGAAAAGCTACAGTTGAAGTTTCCAGAAAAAAAGGCGTACTTTGCAATCAAAATCGAGGAACTGAGAAGTCGACTTTCCTTGTTTTAAACGTGCACACCATTTCTCCTTTTTATAAAAGAACCCAATGTTTACTACGTTAATTATCCTCTCCATCATTGTGGCTGCCTTATTAGTCCTGGTGGTATTAATTCAAAACCCTAAAGGCGGTGGACTTTCACAGTTTACCGGAGCCGGTTCCCAACAACTCTTTGGCGTGAAAAAAACGGGTGATCTACTCGAACAACTCACCTGGGGTTTTGGTGGGGCCATTGCCGTATTTGCTCTGGTTTCGGTATTCTTCCTGACGGGTCAGACTGCCGGTGATGGAATGGATGATGGCTTAGGTTCGGCAGCTCCGGCGGTAACGGCTCCCGCTCCCCGTCCGGCAACGCCCGCTCCGACGACTCCGGCTCAACCGGCTCCCGCTCAACCGGCACAGCCTCAGAAATAAGAAATTCAGGTATAGAAAAACCCTCCGAACTTTCGCTCGGAGGGTTTTTCGTTTTTACAGCGTATGACTTAAACCGGAGCTTAGGTTGAGCGAATCAATCTTCTACGGCCTGAGCCACTTTTTGCCGGGCTATGGGAAGCAACGTTTCGTCCATGGGATAGCCCAAGGTACTTTCTACCAGATACGAGGCCGGATTGGGCAGATCCTTATTCTTTCGAACCAGTTCCATCTTGATACTTTCGAACGTCGTGGTGTAGCTCTTGTTACGCGAATCGATCAGGTGAGTTTCGACCCGTCGGCTCGGCGGGGCTGTACTTTCGAACAACTGCACTTTGTACTGATAAATCCGTAGCTCACGGTTGATGTTCTCGTACACAAACAGATAACCCTCTTTTCGGAAAAGTGGCATAATGCCAATCGGAGCGATAGACAGGGCCTGGGTGACGTGCTGAAAGAGCGTTTTCCCAGTACTCAGCGTATGTTCGAGCCGGGGTATGGCGTAGCTTAGAATTTCATCTACTTCCTCCAGCGGTTGTAAGGCTTCGAATTCACTGGTGTACTTGAGTTGCCATTTTTCGCGGTCGATGCCCACCAATTTGCGGCGAATACGGTCTGACCACTGGCTTTGTTGTTGCTGTAACGCCAGACTTTCCTGGTAATGAAGCTGTAAATCTGACAGTTCAGGGAAGAGTTTTTTTCCTGAAAATGTTCATTGACATGTTTCAGGTAGGCCAATAACTGGTATTTTTTGTACTCAAAATCCAGTAATCCGTCGGTAATCCAGGTTTTTTGCAACTTTTTCATACCCTCCTGGTTTATATTTTAATCCCCGAATCTATTCTTTTCCAATAAATCGCCAAATATTTTAACAGTAATTTCCTAAAGTAAAAGTCATTCATTTGGTTTGCCAGGCTTTTTGCAGCAATTGTCAGCAAGTTCGGTAAAATTGACAGACAAATTGGGCTGGCACAGGAATCGTAGTCAGGCTACCTAACCAGATGGTTAATCGAAAAGTTAACAAATCTATCTCATCACTAACATGTCAGTAAACGTCAAACCTTTGGCAGACCGCGTTCTGGTAGAACCGGCTCCCGCAGAAGAAAAGACTGCGTTCGGAATTATCATTCCCGATACCGCCAAAGAAAAACCTCAACGCGGAGTAGTAGTGGCTGTTGGCCCAGGCAAAAAAGATGAACCCCTGACGGTTAAAGAAGGCGATACCGTACTATACGGTAAATACTCAGGTACGGAGATCTCTTCCGACGGAAAAGATTACCTCATCATGCGGGAATCAGACATCCTGGCGGTACTTACTGAAGCAGCGGTTGTTGCTTAATTTCCTTTTACATCCCAACGTGAACCTTGATTCACACTACAACACATTATAAAGTCATTTAGCTATGGCAAAAGAACTTTTTTTTGACACCGAAGCTCGTGATCGCCTGAAGCGTGGCGTTGACGCTTTGGCAGATGCAGTTAAAGTAACCCTCGGCCCTAAAGGTCGTAACGTGATCATCGATAAAAAATTTGGCTCTCCGGCCATCACCAAAGATGGGGTGACGGTAGCTAAAGAAATCGAGTTGAAAGATGCTCTGGAAAACATGGGTGCTCAACTCGTGAAAGAAGTAGCTTCCAAAACGGCTGATCAGGCGGGTGATGGTACCACGACGGCTACGGTTCTGACACAGGCGATCTACTCGATCGGCGTGAAAAACGTAGCAGCAGGTGCAAATCCGATGGATCTGAAACGCGGTATCGATAAGGCCGTAGGTAAGATCGTTGAAAACCTGAAGTCACAATCACGTGCCATCAGCACTTCCAAAGAAATCGCTCAGGTGGCTACCATCTCTGCTAACAATGACCACGAAATCGGTACGATGATTGCCGATGCCATGGATAAAGTAGGCAAAGAAGGTGTGATCACGGTTGAAGAAGCTCGCGGTACTGAAACCGAAGTAAAAACGGTAGAAGGTATGCAGTTTGACCGCGGTTACCTGTCTCCTTACTTCGTGACCAACCCGGACAAAATGGAAGCCGATCTGGATCGTCCCTTCCTGCTGATTTCTGAGAAGAAAGTTTCTTCGATGAAAGAACTGCTGCCCGTACTGGAGCAAGTAGCTCAAACCGGTCGTCCGTTGATCATCATTGCGGAAGACGTAGACGGTGAAGCTCTGGCTACGCTGGTGGTTAACAAAATCCGTGGTGCCCTGAAAGTGGCTGCTGTAAAAGCTCCTGGTTTCGGTGATCGTCGGAAAGCTATGCTGGAAGACATCGCGATCCTGACGGGTGGTACGGTAATTAGCGAAGAGCGTGGTTTCAAACTCGAAAATGCTTCGATTGAATACCTGGGTCAAGCTGAGAAAGTCCTGATCGACAAAGACAATACGACGATTGTAAACGGCGTAGGTGCGAAAGAGGACATTACGGGCCGCGTAAACCAGATCAAAACGCAGATCGAAAATACGACTTCGGATTACGACCGTGAGAAATTGCAGGAACGTCTGGCGAAATTGTCAGGTGGTGTAGCGATTCTCTACATCGGTGCGGCTACCGAAGTTGAAATGAAGGAGAAGAAAGACCGCGTTGACGATGCTCTGCACGCGACTCGTGCGGCCGTTGAAGAAGGTATCGTAGCCGGTGGTGGCGTAGCCCTGATCCGTGCCGTTGCCGCTCTCGAAGGCTTCAAAGGTGACAACGACGACCAGACGACGGGTGTGAACATCATTCGTCAGGCCATCGAAGCTCCCCTGCGTACGATCGTAGCTAACGCCGGTGGCGAAGCTTCTGTAGTAATCAATGCCGTGAAACAAGGTACGGGTGACTATGGATACAACGCTCGCGAAGACCGTTACGAAAACATGATTGCAGCCGGTATCATTGACCCGACGAAAGTAACGCGTCTGGCTCTGGAAAACGCTGCTTCGGTAGCGGGTCTGTTGCTGACTACTGAATGCGTAGTAGCTGACAAGCCTGAAGATAATCCTGCTCCTGCTGCCGGTCCTGGCGGAATGGGTGGCATGATGTAATTCATAGATCATTCTCTAAAAGCCTCTTCGATAACTCGGAGGGGCTTTTTTTATGGCTTTCGGGAACGAACGTTACCCTCTGCTATTAAGGGCGATTAAGTCTCACTGACTGATGCAAGTTTCCAAATTTGTACCTAATAATTAGGCAGATTCTTACCTGCTTTTATTGCTTAAACTAATCACCGAAATTGGAAACTGCCGGATGATGGTTACAGACTTTATAAACCTGTAGGTTACTAACTTCAAGGATATAGAAAAGGCTTCTCAAGTAGAGAAGCCTTTTCTATATCCTTGGATGGCCTTAATTCAATCGGAACCACTGGAAACCGTAGCCATCCATGGCCAGCGAATACGAACCCTCGGCAACGGGTTTAACCGTTTTTTCATTGAGTAAGTCCCGCAAAGACTTGCCTTTCCATTCGGCCATTCGCAGTTGAATGTTCTGTTTTTCCTTACTGAAATTATGGGCCACCACGATTGATTTATCTTTCCACTTGTACTGCATCACCAGTACCGTAGACGTTGTAGCGGGCAGAATGGTCCATTCTCCCCAGCCAATTTCCGGGCATTCGCTTCGGATTTTAATGAACTTCTTGATGGTGTTCAGCAGTGACTTCTGGTCTTTCTCCTGGGTCGCTACGTTCACTTTCTGATACGCATAGTCCCCCTGACTGATGACGGGATGAAAGGTTTTGGCTGCCGTAGAGAAGCCCGCGTTTTTCTGCGTATTCCACTGCATGGGCGTGCGTACCGAGTTGCGTTCTTTCAGGCTCAGGTCATCCCCCATACCAATCTCTTCCCCGTAGCGTAAGCTTGGCGTACCCGGCAAGGCAAATAATAAACTATAGGCCAGATCAATTTGCTTCCGGTTACCCAACATCGGAGCCAGCCGGCGACGGATACCCCGATCGTACAAACGCATGTTTTCTTTCGGGCCGAATTTGGAATACACTTCTTCCCGAGCTTCGTTGCTCAGTCGGCCCAGGTCAATTTCATCGTGATTCCGTAGAAACCAGGCCCATTGATTGGCGGGTGAGTGATCGCGGGTTTCGATCAGGGCTTTTTTGAACGTTTCGATATTTTCGGAAGCCAGGGCCGAGAATAGGTACTGATTTCCGTAGAAGTTGAACATCATTTGAATCCCTTCGCCGTATTTACCGAGAAATTTGTCCGTCTCCTTCGGATCGACGTTAGCCTCTCCCAGTACTGCAGCATCGGCTTTGTGCCATTGGATGAATTGCCGCAAACCATAGAGCAGATCAAATTGCAACATGGGATTTTTCATGCCGCTCTGAGGGATTTCCATGTAAAAAGGCACCGCATCCAATCGGAATCCGGAAATGCCGAAGTCCAGCCAGTGTTTGACAATTTTGCGAATCTCTACTTCGACGTCCGGATTCTGAGCATTCAGATCGGGTTGAAAATCGTAAAAACGGTGGAAATAGTACTCCTGAGCCAGTGAATCGTAGGTCCAGGTTTCCTTTTGTACGCCGGGAAATACCATGCCCTCGTCGGCATCCTTTGGCCGCTCCTTACTCCAGACATACCAGGAGCGATACGGTGAATTTTTGTCCTTCCGGGCCGCTTGATACCAGGGGTGTTGATTGGACGTATGGTTAATCACCAGATCAATAATCACCCGCATCTCCCGCTTGTTACATTCCTCGATCAATTGCTTGAAATCAGCTTCGGTTCCGACGCGGGGATCGATCTTATAAAAATCCGCTACATCATATCCATCGTCCTCCAAGGGAGACGGATGAAAGGGCGATAGCCAGATTACCGTTATGCCGAGGTCTTTCAGGTAATCCAGTTGCTGAATCAAACCTTTGAAATCGCCCATGCCATCCCCGTCGGAATCTTTGAAGACTTTTACGTCGAGGTTATAGATCAGGGCCCGCTTGTACCAGATTTCTTCGACAAAATCCGTCGGAATGGGTGCTGGTGGGGCGGTAGGTGCTTCGGTCTGGGCGAAAGAGAGCTGGGTACTTAGGCAAGCTAGAAAAATAAGCCATTTCTTCATACAGCGGTGTAAATAGGGTTGATTATACGTTATGGTTTTCTACTTAAAAAATGATACGAAGCAGTTTTTTGCCCGTAAGTCTCCCCAGGTCTTGAAAATGAATGCTTTGGTCGTAATCTGGACGAGGGCATTTGGCAGAACTTTGGGGTTTCCTTTTCTTTGATTACATGAAACGTTTTTTCCTCCTGCTGACCATCGCACTACGTATGCAAGCCGCTTTTGCCCAAGATCTGGAAACGATTTTTGAACGAACCAAGGGAGCCGAAACCCCTACCTACGAGCAGGGAATGGCCTATTTCCGGCAACTGGATCAGCAATTTCTGCAGGTACAGATGCGTACGATGGGCGTAACCGACTCGGGCGAGCCGCTGCATTTACTGGTGATTTCGAAGGATAAAAATTTTGATCTCGCCCAGCAGCGAAAGAAAGGGAAGGCCATCTTTCTCATTGATAACGCCATTCACCCCGGCGAACCCGACGGCGTAGATGCCTGTCAAATGCTTCTGCGAAACCTGCTCACTAGCAAAGACGGCCTCAAACTGCCCGACAACGTCGTGCTCTGCGTGATTCCTTTTTATAACATTGACGGAGCCCTGAACCGTAATTCGACCAGTCGGGTGAATCAGAATGGTCCGAACTCCTACGGTTTCCGGGCGAATGGACAGAATTATGACCTCAACCGGGATTTTGTAAAAGCCGACAGCCGCAATGCGATGGCTTTTGCTGAAATTTTTCATCTCGTTGACCCTGACGTTTTTGTCGATACGCACGTGAGCAACGGAGCCGATTACCAGCACGTAATGACGCTCATCGCTACGCAACACAGCAAACTGGGCGGTGGATTGGGGCCGTTCCTGCACACGAAAATGGAGCCCTATCTGTACGAGCAGATGAAAGCCAAAGGCTATCCGATGACGCCCTACGTGACCAACTTTGGGCCGAATGTGACGAAGGAAGGCTTCAGCGGTTTCATTGACTATCCCCGATACTCCACGGGTTTTGCGGCGATGTTCCAGACGCTCGGCTTCATGCCCGAAACGCACATGCTGAAGTCGTACGAGCAACGGGTCAAATCAACTTATGAATTGCTAAAAATCTATCTGGAATTTACGGTAACGAACGCTCAGGAAATCATGCGTTTGCGAAAGGCCGACCGGGAGGCCGTTCGAACGCAGCAGGAGTTTCCACTGGCCTGGAAAAAGAACGAAAGTCGCTCCCGGCCTATTGAATTTCTGGGTTACGAGCACGGGTACAAACCCAGTGAGGTATCCAGCAACCGCGATTGTACTACGACCGCAGTAAGCCGTTTCAGATGAGCGTTCCGTATTATGACTACTTCGTGCCGACCCTGACCGTGAAGAAACCGAAAGCGTACCTCATTCCGCAGGCCTGGTGGCCCGTGATTGAACGGCTGAAAGCGAACCACGTAGTCATGAAGCAACTCGACCAGGATACCACGGTGAGCGTAGAAGCGTACCGGATTGAATCGTACCAGACCTCACCCCGCCCCTACGAAGGGCATTACCCGCATTCGGACGTCAAGGTGAGCACGCATACGCAGTCGATCCATTTCCGTAAAGGCGATTACTATGTGGAATGTAATCAGGACAAAAATCGCTACCTGGTGGAAACATTGGAACCAACGAGTCCGGAAGGATTTTTTGCCTGGAATTTTTTCGATTCCATCTTACAGCAAAAGGAAGGGTTTTCGGATTACGTATTCGAAGATCTGGCGGCTGAGTTCCTGAAAAGCCACCCGGAAGTCCGGCAGAAGCTGGAAGAAAAGCGGACTCAGGATCCGGCTTTTGCTAAAAATGGCCGGGCTCAACTGGAGTTTGTGCACAAGCTTTCGCCGTACTATGAGCCGGAGCATATGCGGTATCCGGTGTTTCGGGTTTTGTAAAGTAGTTGTTGGTTACTGGTTGTAAGTTGCTGGTAAGGTTTGCTTCCTTATCTGTACCTGTTGTAGGGATTAGTAAGGGGGAATCAGGCTTCGTTGATTGCATCGAGGCTTCTTCTAAATAGGCGAACGGGTAAGCTCAAGACCAGTCAGCCGTCCATAACATACAGCGTTTACAAGAAGGTGGCGTTTTGATAATAAACCCCGAAAATCAAATTTTCTATCATTAAAACAGCCGGACGAAAACGTCCGGTTTTGTTTTTTTCAGGTCGCTCGCACGAAATTTGTGCAAGTTTTGCAAATCTTTTCACGTATTTCTTACCGCCTATGCTCTTTATGTCAGGACTCAAGTACGCCGCCGTTTTTCTGTTGACTTTTGCTGTTGCCCCGCTGGCTCATGCGTTCATGGTTTCTGATTCGTTACGATTACGGGAAGAAGTTCAAACCGACACCCTACCGCCGGGCGTTGAAAATTTCCCGAGCCTAATTCAGGTGACCCGTCCTCCCGCCGATACGCTCAAACACTTCACCTACGCCATTACGCTGGGCGGTGATTACCGCAGCGGCAACGTGCAGCGGAGTTTGTATACGCTGGTCACGTCGTTTGATTACTTTAATCCCAAATCCATCCTGGGCCTGTATACGTCGCCACGGTATACCTATGGTACCATTAACAAGGAATTGCAGGAACGGGAGCTGTTTGTGGATCTAAACGCTACCCTATGGTACAATCAGCACGATGTGTATCTGATGGGTTTTGGGGTACATGAGGAAAGTAACCTTCGACAGATTTCTAATCGCTGGTACGGAGGAGCGGGTTTTGGCTGGCGAGTTCTGGGCGGAAGAAAGGTGCCCAATACGCTGGTAAAAATCTCCATGACGAATGCGATTATTTTCGAATACACCGACTTTCTAAACGCTGAAGATGTTCGAGTGATTCGTAATTCTACCCGTATTCGGGTTGGTCTTACCAAAGATAAACTCGCCTTCAATAGTACCGTCTTCGTACAGCCCGCTTTGAACATGGCCAACCTTCGCTGGAGTTCGCTGAGTACGCTGGCTTATGCATTAGGCAAACGGCTCGCTCTTTCGCTGACGGCGGATCATACCTATGAAAGTGTGGTACTACCGGGGAAGAGACGTACGGATTTTCACTGGGCGATTGGGTTGACGTTTAAGAACTAATGAGGTAGGTGCAGGTGCCCCGCATTGCATGCGGGGCTAATCAAATTGAACCCCTCCGGGGTTAGGTATAGAACTGCACGTTTCTAGCCGATACTTGTCATTGAAATGTTGGGTCCTCATCTTACCGTTTCCATATCGAAGTGCGGTAACGCCAGCGGGCCGGGTTGTCCGTAGCATCTGCTACGGACTGTTCTAGTGGGTAGGCTGTGCCTACCGGGCTGTTCGAGTCCCCGCATTGCATACGGGGCTATGCGTATTGAACTCCCTCGGGGTTGGCCACTAGGGAGGACAGAACTACTGGTGCTCGTTTCTAATTGCTTTGTTTCTACGAACACTCATCAAACCTTTCCTTGAACTTACTCCGAGACAATCCGACCGTCCAGCATTTCCAGCTTGCGATCGGCCATTTGGGCAAGTTCTTCGTTGTGCGTGACCAGTACGAAAGTCTGATTGAGTTCATCCCGCAACTGAAAAAACAACTCGTGCAATTCGCGGGCATTGCGGGAATCCAGGTTGCCGGAGGGCTCATCGGCGAAAATCACGGCGGGCGAATTGATCAGGGCTCTGGCTACGGCCACCCGCTGCTGTTCGCCACCGGAAAGCTGACTGGGATAGTGTTTTTCCCGATGGGAAAGGCCCAGTTTCCCCAGTAACATCTGGGCTCGTTCTTCCGTTTGCTGCGTTTTGCCGCCAATCCAGGCCGGAATACAAACATTTTCCAGAGCTGTAAATTCGGGTAGCAGGTTATGAAACTGGAAGATAAAGCCAATGCGTCGGTTTCGAAACTCGGCCAGGGCTTTGTCTTTTAAACTACTGATTTCCTGTCCGTCCAGAAATATCTGACCGGAGTCGGGTCGGTCAAGCGTTCCCAACAGATGCAGCAGGGTACTTTTGCCCGCTCCCGAGGCTCCCACGATTGATACGATTTCGCCAGGCTGGATTTGTAAATCGATTCCTTTGAGTACGGGCAGGGCTCCGTATGATTTAACGAGTTGACGAGCTTCGAGCATGAATGTTGAATCCTAAACTTTTGTTAAACGGAGGGTCCGGGGCTTTTTGCCGTCCTTCTCTTTCCGTATTACTATTCCGATGGGCCGAAATTCTTATCCCTTTCCAGAGCGAATAAGACCCTTATTACGATCTGTTTATCAAGGCCTTATCACTTCTACCCCCTTCTACTCCATCGGTCGTAGCTATATTTTGTTGAGCAAAGTTCCTAAACTTTGTCAAACATAACTCAAAGACTTTATTGATTTCTCCCTAATTTTCGGGCCGTAAAGTGAAACCTCACTCAACTTCCTAATGAACATACACGAATACCAGGCGAAAGAGATCCTCAAACGATACGGAGTCCGTATTCAGGAGGGCATCGTCGCTGACACACCCGACAAAGCGGTAGAAGTAGCCCGCGAACTCAACATCAAAACGGGTACGAAATGGTTTGTGGTGAAGGCTCAGATTCATGCCGGAGGCCGTGGTAAAGGCGGTGGCGTAAAACTGGCTAAAAACTACGAAGAAGTCCGTGAGAAATCAGGACAGATTCTGGGCATGCAATTAGTCACGCACCAAACCGGTCCCGAAGGTAAGAAAGTACATAAGGTTCTGATTTCCGAAGACGTGTACTATCCCGGAGCTACGGAGCCCAAAGAATTCTATCTGGCTATCCTGTTGGATCGTGCCAAAGCCTGTAACGTCATCATGGCGTCTACGGAAGGTGGTATGGACATCGAAGAAGTAGCCGAACACTCACCCGAGAAAATCATCAAGGAATGGATCGATCCTAAAGTGGGTCTTCAGGGCTTCCAGGCTCGGAAAATCGCTTTCGCTTTAGGTCTTGAAGGCGATGCTTTCAAAGAGATGGTGAAATTCATTGGCTCTCTTTATAAAGCATACATCGATACGGATGCTTCTCAATTCGAGATCAACCCCGTATTGAAAACGTCCGATAACAAAATTCTGGCCGTTGATGCGAAAGTGAACCTCGACGACAACGCTCTGTATCGCCACACGGATCTGGCCGAAATGCGGGACGTTCGCGAAGAAGATCCTCTGGAAGTAGAAGCGGGTCATTACAACCTGAACTACGTGAAACTAGACGGCAACATTGGCTGTATGGTGAACGGTGCAGGTCTGGCCATGGCTACGATGGACTTGATCAAACTGTCAGGTGGTGAGCCTGCCAACTTCCTCGACGTAGGGGGTGGAGCTAACGCCCAGACGGTAGAAGCAGGTTTCCGTATCATCCTGAAAGATCCGAACGTAAAAGCGATCCTGATCAACATCTTCGGTGGTATCGTTCGTTGCGACCGCGTAGCTACGGGTATCGTGGAAGCGTACAAAGCAATCGGTAATATCCCCGTCCCCATCGTCGTTCGTCTGCAAGGAACGAATGCCGAAGAAGGAGCGAAAATCATCGATGAATCAGGTCTGGAAGTACACTCAGCGGTACAATTGAAAGACGCGGCTGATCGTCTGAAAGATGTATTAGCCACTGCATTCTAGGGAGTTTTCAGTTTACGGTTCTTCGTTTTCAGCGACTAGAAACGTAGATTGTCAAACAGAAAGAAGGCCGCTCGATGGAGTGGCCTTCTTTCTTTCAATAGTTTTCAGTCTTCTGTTTACAATTTTCAGTAGCTTCAAACTAAAAAAGGAAAGGCCACTCTTTGGAGTAGCCTTTCCTTTTTTGCAACGTTCGTAGTTTCAATTTTACCGAAATCGCTTTATTACAACAACTGAAAACGGTAAACCGAAAACTGCAAACTAACCCTATCGGCGGGCGTAGTATTTCTCGGCTTCCGGCAACAGCTTCTTCAGATCATTGATCCGTTGTTGATCTGAGGGGTGCGAAGAAAGCAGTACGGGAGGCTTCTGAGCATTCTTGCTGGCCTCAGCCATACGTCCCCAGAAGGTAACTGCCTCTTTCGGATCATAACCCGCCATGGCCATAAAGATCAGTCCCAAGTGATCCGCTTCACTTTCGTGCTGACGACTGTACCGCAGAATAGCCAGGTTAGCCCCAATGGGAGCCGCTACGTTAAAGACCGTACTCCAGACATTACGGGCCTGCGTGGGCTTATTAGCATTGGCTACGCCCAACGCCACCTGTCCGCCCGTGAGCAAGCCCTGGGCTACGTACTGCTGACTGACGCGTTCGGATCCGTGCTTCGCAATGGCGTGCGAAATCTCGTGACCCATCACCGTAGCTAATCCCGCTTCCGTCTGAGCAACGGGAATCAAACCTGTATACACGACCACTTTACCACCGGGCATACACCAGGCGTTTACCTGATTATCCTGTACCAGGTTAAATTCCCAGTTATAGCCATCCAGGTACTCGGGGTGCTTGATCTCATTAAAATACTTGGTAGCCGCTGCGGCAATTCGCTCGCCTACCCGCTTCACCATTTGCGTATTGGCGTTGCCGTTGGAAATAACTTTGTTAGTATCCAGAAACTGCTTGTAGCTCACCAGAGCCTGCTGATTCATTTCTGCATCGGATACGAGTAATAATTGATTCCGGTTTGAGATAGGTACTCGACTACACGCCCATATCGTTGTAGCCAGTACAATACCCAGGGCAAAGGTTCTTTTCATGATTGTGGAAATGCTAAATGAGGAAATGCACTAATGAATTGTAAAGTACTTGTTAGAAAATCCTGTACCGAACCCGCAAAGTGCTTCGGGATCGCTTAGCTTTGCATACAGGTCGGTTCAGCCTCCAAAAATGAGGAATAAAACCCACTTGATTGCTTTTTGATCAGTATTGTCTTCGAACATTCATCATTTATGCGGATTTTTTGCATTGGGCGAAATTATGCCGAGCATATCGCCGAACTACAAAACGAGCGGCCCGCCGAGCCTGTTATATTCAGCAAGCCCGATTCTGCCATTTTAAGAGAAAATAACGCTTTCTACCTGCCCGACTTTACGCAGGATGTTCATCATGAACTGGAAATCGTATTGAAAATCAATAAGCTAGGCAAAAATATTCCGGTACAGTTTGCGGATAATTATTACGAAGAAATTGCTCTGGGTATTGATTTCACCGCTCGTGATGTGCAGTCCAAGCTAAAAGCCAAAGGACTTCCCTGGGATATTGCCAAAGGTTTCGACAGTTCGGCCCCTATTTCCAAGTTTGTGCCGAAAAGTCAGTTTCCGGAATTTCCCAAGCTCAATTTCAATCTTACCATCAACGGCGAAACCCGTCAGGTGGGTGACACGACGATGATGTTGTGGTCCTTTGGGGAAATTATTGCCTATTTATCGAAATTCTTTACCTTAAAAATTGGTGATTTGATCTTTACCGGAACGCCCGCGGGTGTGGGTCCCGTACAGATCGGTGACCGGCTGGTGGGTACACTGGAAGGTCAGGAATTACTGAATTTCGAAGTCAAATAATTCTACAGCCAACCTGAAACAACCCCGGGTTGGCTGATCCATTTTCTTACGTATTCGTCTTGCTAGCTCGTATTCTTTCGTTGGCCTGGGTACTAGCCTTTTCCGCCGCCGCCCAGCAACCGTACCTTTTTCCTATTTTACCCGGACAAACCGCTCAACTGGCCGGTACCTTTGCCGAGCTTCGGCCGCAGCATTTTCACGCAGGTATCGACATCAAAACCCAGCAACGCGAAGGACTTTCGGTACAGAGCATTGACCGGGGGTACGTTTCCAGGATTATCGTTAGTCGTACAGGATACGGCAATGCGGTTTTTGTTACGCATCCATCCGGCGAAACCAGCGTCTATGCTCACCTGCAACAGTTCAATCCGCGGATTGCTCAGTACGTGTATCAACAGCAGGTAGCCCGCCATTCACCCGAAGTGGTGCTTACGCCCGCTTCCAGTACGCTACCGCTGCAACGGGGCGAAGAACTGGGCCTTTCGGGTAATTCGGGGGGGTCCATGGGGCCACACCTGCACTTTGAAATCCGGAATGCACAAGGGATCAACGTTGATCCGCTGAATTATTCCTTTGCAGAAGTACACGATAACATTCCCCCCGTGCTCGAAGCACTAGCCGTCCGTACCCTGGATGCGAATGCCCGGGTTGAAGGCCGTTTTGGTCGTATGGAGTATGGCTTTATTAAGGAAGAATCGCCGAAGCCTTCCGTGCACCTGTATCGGTTACGGGATACGCTACGAATGGTGGGGGAAATGGGGCTGGAATTACTGGCGTACGATCAGAGTAACGGCTCTGCTTCCAAAAATGGACTAAGTTGCGTGGAAGTACATGTGGATGGCCGCGAGCTGCATTTTCACCACCTGGCTCAGGTACCCGAAGCCTATACCGACGACATTAACATTCACACCGATTACGCCACGTATTTCGAAACGGGTCGCTTTTTCCAGCGTTGCTACAAAGCGGATGGCAATGACCGCGTACCGATTTACTCCCCCCGCGACGGACGTTTACGCGTCAACCCCGGAGCCATTCATCAGGTGACGATTACTACTTGGGATCATTTTCAGAACAAATCGCAACTGCATTTTGTGGTGAAAGGCGATCCGAAAGAAGGCCGCTCCGCGGATCCTTCCATACGCTGGACGGTGGAAGAAAACTGGCTGGTGGTGAAAGGGGCTCTGGCCGATTCATTACAGGTCTATCTTCCTGGAAAACATCAGATTCTGAGTCCAGCGTACCCCAGCTGTTACCTCTGGGATTTACGTCAGGGTTTGCCCGATTCACTTGATACGGGTTCGCAGCTGATTCGGTTTTCGTTCGTGGGTACGGCTTATCCCAAAAAACCGGGACGACTTAGCAGGGACCGCCTGGAGCTGGAATGGAAATCCGAAAGTCTCTACGATACGTTATTTCTGAATCTTCAGGAAAAGAATGAAAAGCTACTGATTGGCGATCCGACGGTGCCCCTGAAGGGTAAAGTCACGATTCATTACCAGCCCGAAAGCCCCATCTCCGAATACGAGAAAACGGCCCTGTACCGGGATGGCGAACGGCCTGAATTCGTGGGCGGACAGTGGAAAGACGGCCGTATCCACGCCGAAACGCTGTACCTGGGCACGTACCGACTAGCGACGGATACGCTGGCTCCAACCATCACGCCGGTGAGTATAAATGCCCGCCAGCTTCGTTTTCGCATTAAAGACAATTTATCCGGGATTAAAACCTGGCAAACCCAGGTCGGTACGGAAACCGTCATACTGGAATACGACGCCAAAAATGATTTGCTGTTTTCGAAAATAAGGGAAGAAAATCGTCCTTTTCAGGGTGAATTACGCTTGGAAGTGACGGACAATTCAGGAAACAAAGCTACTTTTGAACGACCGAACCTCCATCCATAAATCGGGGATGTCCGTCATTAGCAGGAATTGTTTTCGGATAAGAAAAGAAGAAATTTTCCGATCCCGGTACGATTCCAGCCATACCCTTTTTAGTTTAGCAGGAATGGAAGTTACTGCTTTCCATTCCTAAAGCCTTACGTATCTATGTCTCTTCAAACTGGCGATCAGGCTCCGGCCTTTGAAGCAGCCGACCAGAATGGTCAACTCGTGAAACTCAGTGATTTCGCCGGAAAGAAGGTAGTCCTGTATTTTTACCCCAAAGATGATACGCCGGGTTGCACGGCTCAGGCCTGCAACCTCCGCGATAACTACGAAAGCCTGTTACAGGCGGGTTATGTCGTCCTGGGCGTTAGCGTAGACGATGAGAAATCGCACCAGAAGTTCATTAAAAAATACGAGCTGCCCTTCCCCTTGCTGGCTGATGCCGACCATAAAATCGTGGAAGCCTACGGCGTCTGGGTGGAAAAAAACATGTACGGCAAAACCTACATGGGTACGGCACGGACGACTTTCGTGATTGATGAATCCGGAAAAATTGCCCAGATCATCCGCAAAGTTGACACCAAGGACCACACCAGTCAGATTTTGCAATCGGCGTAAGTTTGTGTCGATTTCACACAGGTAATTTATCATTTAGTTATAGGGTTTGACTGGACTAAAGTACTCGTTTAAGCAGGCCCCTTTGTTTTCGCTTATCTACACATATGAATCTTCAGGAAATTGCTTCTCAGGTTCGTCGTGACATCGTCCGGATGGTACACGGCGTCAAATCAGGTCACCCCGGTGGATCATTAGGTTGTACGGACCTGCTGGTGAGTCTGTATTTCAAACACATGGATTTGAAAACCGACGAAAACGGCCAGGTGGTATTTAACATGGACGGAAACGGTGAAGATCTTTTCTTCCTGTCCAACGGTCACATCTCCCCGGTTTTGTATTCCGTTCTGGCTCATCGCGGCTACTTCCCACCCGCCGAGCTGGCTACCTTCCGTAAACTCGACTCGCGTTTGCAGGGTCACCCGGCAACAGCCGAGCATTTGCCCGGTATCCGCATCGCTTCAGGATCGCTGGGTCAGGGTCTTTCGGTAGCCATCGGTACGGCTCTAGGCAAGAAACTTAACGGTGATTCGCACCTCGTGTACGTACTCATGGGCGACGGTGAGCAGCAGGAAGGCCAGATTTGGGAAGCCGCTACGTTTGCTCCCCACCACAAAGTGGACAACCTGATTGCGTTCGTGGATTTCAACGGTCAGCAGATCGACGGTCCAACAGAGAAGGTCATGAACAACCGCGACCTCGGAGCTAAATATGAAGCTTTCGGCTGGACGGTTCTGCACATGGACGGCAACGATTACAACTCCCTGGATACGGTTCTCAGCGAAGCAAAAGGACTGACGGGTCAGGGTAAGCCCATCGTGGTCATTACCAAAACCGAAATGGGTCAGGGTGTTGATTTCATGATGCACACGCACAAGTGGCACGGTACGGCTCCCAACGACGAACAACTCGCCAAAGCCCTCGCCCAACTCCCCGAAACTTTAGGTGATTATTAGGAGCGTTTTCAGTTTCCGGTTGACTGTTTTCAGTTGTTGATTAACTCAAGGGTTTTCTCAACTTTGAAATCATCAATCAGAAATTGACTAGCTACTTCTTAATCCTGTACAGCGTTTGCAGTTTTCAATAGGCCATTCCTGGTATCCTGATCGAATCAGATAAGGATTTACAAACTGGTCAGTATTTAACTGAAAACTGTAAACTCTAAACTGAAAACTGACACAATGAAACAATATCCTTATACCGATAAAAAAGATACCCGCTCGGGTTTTGGAGCGGGCATGACCGAACTGGGTCGTACCAATCCTGACGTCGTAACGCTGTGTGCCGACTTAGTAGGATCCCTCAAAATTGACACGTTCATTCAGGAAAACCCCGATCGTTTTTTCCAGTGCGGTATTTCTGAAGCCAACATGATCGGCGTATCGGCAGGTCTGGCCATTACGGGCAAAATTCCCTTTGCAACGACATTTGCCAACTTCGGTTCCAGCCGCGTGTTCGATCAGGTACGTCAGGCTGTGGCCTATTCCAACAAGAACGTAAAAATCGCCGTATCGCACGCCGGTCTGACGCTGGGCGAAGACGGTGCCACGCACCAGGTCCTCGAAGACCTCGCCATGATGAAGGCTCTGCCCAACATGACGGTCATCAATCCCTGCGATTACAACCAGACGAAAGCGGCTACGATTGCTTCAGCGGCTTACGAAGGCCCCGTATACCTGCGTTTTGGTCGTCCGGTGATTCCGGTATTCATTCCCGAAGATATGCCCTTCGAGATTGGAAAAGCCATCACGCTGAACGAAGGTACGGATGTCAGCATTTTCGCAACCGGTCACCTGGTATGGGAAGCTCTGCAAGCCTGCCAGATGCTGGAAGATGAAGGTATTTCAGCCGAAATCATCAACATTCACACCATCAAGCCGCTCGATACGGAAGCCATCCTGGCCTCGGTACAAAAGACGGGTTGCTGCGTAAGTGCGGAAGAACACCAGGTGAATGGAGGTCTGGGTGAAAGCATTGCTCATACGCTTATTACCAACTACCTGGCTCCGCAGGAATTCGTTGGCGTGAAAGACACGTTTGGCGAAAGCGGTACGCCCGATGAACTGATGACCAAGTACGGTCTGAAAGCAGCGAACATCGTAGAAGCAGCTAAGAAAGCTATCGCCCGCAAAACGAAATAAGCTTGCATTGTTTCCTAAAGGCTAGTTCGAAGACTATTTCGGACTAGCCTTCTTTTTTGTTGATCCATGAAAAAGCCCTATCTCGGTCGTTTTTTCACTGATTTTAACAATTTAGCCTTCGATTAGGTCTATTGGGGCTTGCATTGGAATCTTTCCATTCCCTATACTTGTTCCTTCATAAGTAGTGTTGAAAGTAAAGTACATGTCTGATCAGGAACTGTTGGAAAAATTTGCGAATCCGGAAACGCGTAATTACGCGTTCAACCTGCTGATTCGTAAGTACCAGCATAAGGTATACAGCCTGATTCGGAAAATGGTTATCGATCATTCGGACGCCGATGATCTCACGCAGGAAACCTTCATCAAGGTCTGGCAACACCTGGCCGAGTTTCGCGGGGATTCGCAACTGTTTACCTGGATTTACCGCATTGCCAGTAATGAGACGTTCAATTTTCTGAATAAAAAACGTCGTCGTTTCTTCCTGCCGCTCGATAATGTAGACTACGAACTGGAGGCGAAGATTGATGCCGATCCCCAGCTTTCCGGGGATGAAATTCAGAATAAATTACAAAAAGCCATCCTTCGCCTGCCCGAAAAACAACGACTAGTTTTTCACTTACGATACTACGACGAAATGCCCTACGAGCAAATGTCCGAAGTGACCGGGACTTCCGAAGGAGCTCTGAAAGCCTCGTATCACCACGCCGTACGAAAAATTGAAGAATTTTTAAATGGAAATTAAACTTTGCCGGGGCGAACTGTTCCAAGTTTCGAGTAAGCAATAAACTGATCCTCAAGGTTTTTGAATAGTACAGTTTGTTGATTTTATAGGACGAAGAGATGGAAAAAGAGATGGAAAACAAGAAAATAAAACTGGAAGACATTCCGAAGATTAATCCCTACTCTGCTCCTGATCCGTACTTCGACGACCTGCCGCAGCGTATTCAGGCTCGCATTCACGAACAACGGGCCCCCGAACGCGTATGGTCCCTGAATTGGTCCTGGCGGCGGAGCTGGTTGTCGGCGGGAGCGGCGGCGGTAATAGCCGTACTGATGTACGTCAGCTGGCCCGTACGGCAGGATTCCATCGGCGTGGAAACGCTGAGTCAGGTGGCTTCCGAAGATATTGTCCAGTATCTCCAGCAGCAGCCGAATGTTTCAGTACAGGACTTGTCCGAGTCGCCCAAAAACCGGCCCCTCATCGACAGTCTCAGTACCCAACCCCTGCAAAACCTGAAGGCGTCGAAGAAAGATATTCTGGATCACATTCCGCTGGAAGATCTGGAAGATTTAATCTAGTACCATGCACCTACCCAATCGTTTGAGCGATTGTTTTTTAAGAAAACGTATGAAATTCTGGATCACTGGTAGTTTGTTTTTCTTGCTGACGGTAGTTTCCTACGCCCAGCAGCCTGCCAAAGAAGGTCAGCCCAATAAGGAAGGTCAGCAACGCATCCGGGCCGCCAAAATTACCTGGATTACGAACCGGCTGAACCTGACACCCGATCAGGCTAAAGATTTCTGGCCGCTCTTTAATGAATGTGAAGATAAAAAGCGGGAGATCCGTCACCGACTGCGTCGCCTCAACGGAGAAACCAATAACTTGAACGCCAGCGACGAAACCATTCGGAAGAATCTGAAAGAAGTACTGGACCTGCGGCAACAGGAGGTAGACCTCGAACGCGAGTACCAGACGAAATACCTGAAAGTTCTGAATGTGAAACAGTTATCAGAATTGTACAAAGCGGATCAGCGGTTCACCCAGATGCTTATCGAACGGTTGAATAACCGCCCTCATAAGGAACAGGACCAGCATTAAGCAGACTCCATTTCGAGAAACAACGCATCAAAACCGGTGCGTTGTTTTTTTATGCCGTTCGGACTCAATACCTTACTAGCTGATCTATATGTTCAAAAAGAACGGTCAATTTTTCAGTACAGCAAGTCCGCTGGCACAAAACTTTCGTTCGTATTGATCAAATAAGCTGTTTAACCATTCGTTTGTTCACCTATGTATCAGATCCCAGTAAAGTCCTATTTTAAATCCTTCAATCCTATGCGTGCGTTTGTGCTGGCCCTGTGTCTCTGCTGGACGGGCAGTGTTTCTGCTCAACGAGAAAATATTTCTCTGGGACCTATGATCGGTGGATCATATTCTACCCTAACGAATACACCCCAAGGTGTACAGACCAACTACAAATTTGGCCCGTCGGCGGGTGTGTTTGTCAACTATAGTATCAAGGAACACTTTGGTTTGACGGCCAACGTTTTGTACACGCGTCTGGGCACAGACTATGAGAGCTTTAATAATAATACGAATGGGGCTTTTAAGCTGAATTTGGACTATATCCACGTACCTGTGCTGGCTACGTATTATTTCGGCAATGATATGGGGCCGGGTGCCATCCGTCCCAAACTGTTTTTAGGCCCCGCGGTTAGCTTCATGGTTGGTAACAACGGTCTGATTAATGATAACTTCCAGAAAATTGATGTGGGAGCTACCGGTGGCGTAGGCGTTAACATTGGTCTGGCTAAGCAGCAATGGATCAATGTGGATCTTCGTTACAACTTAGGCTTTAATCAGGTATACAAAAATATTCCTGATCGTAAGGACATGAGTAATCAGTGGTTCTCACTTACCGTAGGCTATAGTTTCCCGGTAGGCCAGTACGACAAAGGAAGTAATAAATTCAGCGGAAGACGTTAGTCTTCCCAAGCCTAAATACGAAAAGGCCGGACTAAACATCCGGCCTTTTTTATGAATGAATCCATTGCGACTAATTCAAACGGGGGTCCGTTGGATAATGCGATAAAACCCGATACGCTCCTCCCATATCCCGTAACGTAAGTCGCCAGAGCTGATCGGTTGGTGCGTCAAATAATTGATGGGATAGCGTATTCGATACAATCCAGGAGTCCCGGTTCAGCTCATCGCTCAGCTGACCCTCTCCCCAACCCGAGTACCCAATAAAAAAGCGGATATCCCCGGCGGGTAACGACCCCAGATTGAGCAGTTTCTTGATCTGTTCAAAGTCACCACTCCAGTACAGACCGTCCTGCAATTCCGTTGAACCTTCGATCAAATCCGGGCGGCGGTGAATGTAATGCAGCGTATTTTTCTCAACGGGTCCACCCACAAAAAGCGGTACGTCAGGATAGATATCGTCTTCAATTACATCGTCCAGCAGCAACTCCGTCGTTTGAGTCAAAACCAGCCCAAAAGTCCCTTGCTCATTGTGTTCACAAATCAGTACTACACTCCGCTCAAAATTTTCATCACCCAGAAACGGTTCAGCTAACAACAAACTGCCTCGGGTCACCTTCATTTGAGCATTGTTTTTTCCTGGAAGAAAGTCGCTCAATTCTCTCATGGTCAGACTATTTGAAAATCGTTGGATAAAGCTGCTAAGAGCAAGATAAACGATTTTTCTTCACAAACCAGCTTCTTTCGGGAGAAAAACTACCTTTTTTAAATATTTTTCAGGTTTTTATCTGCATTTCCTTCGGTTACCAGATTTCCACGCCTTTGTGATGATACGGTTCAAGTTGCTCCGTTGTCATGGCCGAAGAGGTAATGAGCAGGTCCAGGGCTTCGTAGGGACACACCCGGCACGTATCGGCCGTATCGAATTTATCCCGCCAGGCCGTCGCAATGACTTTTTGGGATACCTCCACCATTTTCTGTTTCAGCAAGGCTTCTTCCCAATACGGCGTTGTCACGCCCAGCTCGTGATGAATGGAACAAACGCCCACGATGCAAAAGTCCGGCCGTAGTTGTTCGAGCGTATGCATGACCCCAGCCCCCAGGGTGACCTGAGCCCGCTTGTAAACCCATCCCCCCATCAAGTGTACTTCCACGGAAGGATGCTCGCTAAGAATCTGTGCAATGGCTAGACTGTTGGTAAAAATCTGGGCATTCAGGTCCGTTGGGAGCCTTTGAGCAATGACCATGTTGGTGGAACCATTGTCCAGAATGATTGTCTGTCCATCCTTAAACAAAGCAGTAGCTTTCCGGGCAATTTCTTCCTTCTCGTGCTGGGCGTAAGCAATGCGTTCGGTCATCTTGAGCGGAGCCGGTGCCCGGGGTACGCTGGGAATGGCTCCGCCGTGTACTTTCTTGAGTAAGCCCTCTTTCGCCAGTTCATTGAGGTCCCGACGAACGGTGTCATCCGAAACGTTTAATTCCTGGCTTAATTCTACCGAACTTACCCGCTGGTGCTGCGTCAGTTTCTGAAGAATGTATTGGAGGCGTTCTTCGCGAAGCATTTCGTTTTTTTTCGTTTTATAACGCAAAGATAATCTTAATCATGCGGCTTATTTCGGTTTTTTACCGAATTTTGCAACATCACTAGCAATAAGCCTATGAAACTGGTCATTTTTGATATGGATGGCGTACTCGTGGACAGCGAGCCGATCTACCATCATTTCCATCCCTATTTTTTTGAAAACCATCTGGGTATTCCCTTGACCCAGGAAGAAGTGGATGGCCTGACGGGCGTCGCTTCCCGCGAGATTTACAGCCGCTACAAAGCCCTGTATCCCGAACAATTACCCAATGCCCCGGAAGTATACGTGGAGCAGGAATACGACCTGCTGATGGAGAAATTCGCGGCTCTTGAGCCTTTTCCCGTCATTCAGGGTATTCCCGAATTGCTGGCCACGTTACAGGAGCAGGGATTCAGACTGTGCGTTTCCTCCTCCAACCAGCGACGCATGGTGAATCTGTGCCTGGAGCGTTCGGGCTTAAAAAGCTATTTTGAGAACGTGTACAACGGCGAAGACGTCGCCCGGGCGAAACCCGATCCTGAAATTTTTATCAAACAAAGTGTGTATTTTGGCGTAGCACCCGAGGACTGTCTGGTCATTGAAGATTCAACGAATGGATGCCGGGCCGCCAAGGCTGCTGGTATGCCCTGCGTCGGGTACGTCAATCCCAACTCGGGCAATCAGGATTTATCGCTGGCCGACTGGAAAATTGATGCCTGGGATACGGCGGGTATTACACAGTTATTAACCATTTTAAAAGCCACGGACCTGGAAACGGTTCGCTAAAAAACGAATGAAACGTATTTTGATTGACATGGACGATGTCCTGGCGGATGCTTCCGGTCGTTTTGTGGAATATTGCGTAAATCGGCTGGGCCGATCCGTTACCAAAGATTTATTGAAAGGCCCTAACTGGGCGGCTGCCGTGGATATTCACGCAGATACGGTAAAAAGTTGGGTACACGAACCCGGATTTTTTCGGGGTATGACCGTGATGCCCGACGCTCAGGAAGTAGTAAGAAAGCTCACCGAACAGTATGAAGTATTCATTGTTTCAGCAGCGATTGAGTTTCCTAATTCTCTGAAAGAAAAAGTCGAGTGGCTGGCTGAACACTTTGCATTCATCGACTGGCGATATATTGTTCTCTGTGGGCACAAATGGATGATTGATGGCGATTACCTCATCGACGACCATGAGAAAAATTTGAGTACCTTTCGTGGTACGCCGATTTTATTTGATGCTCCGCACAACCAAACCCTGGAAGGGTATCAACGCGTACAAACCTGGCGGGACGTTGAACGCCTGCTGTTGCCGGAGCTGTTACCGAATCCATAACCCCAGGCAAGTCCGGATACCCCAAAACGAACGCTTACTTTATGTTTTCTCCTGAAGTTCCCCCACCGGCTCGCCTCAACTATACGGCGGCCCGGGTATCGGTCAGTACATTTTTCTTTTTGATGGGACTGAGCTTCGCGAGCTGGGCTTCACGTATTCCGGACATTCAGGAAAATCTGCAGTTAAGTGCGGGCGAACTGGGTTCGATCCTGCTGGGAATGCCCCTGGGATCATTGGTGGCACTGGCCCCGGCGGGTTGGCTGGTCACCAAGCTAGGCAGCCGAAAAGTAACGTTCTGGGCTTTGGTCGCCTACGTAGCGGCCTTACCTCTGCTGGGATTAATGACAAGTGGCTGGCAACTAGCGGTGGCTTTATTTCTGTACGGAGCCGCCGGAGACGTTTCCAATATCGCCGTCAACACGCAGGTGGTAAACGTGGAACGAGGCCTGGGCAAACCGATTATGTCTTCCTGTCACGGCTTGTTCAGTATTGGAGCCTTCGCGGGATCTGCTCTGGGAGGTATTGCGGTTTCCTTGCGAATAACGCCTTTGTATCACTTTCTGGCGGTCCTGGTTCTATCCGTCATTATGGCCTTGGTATCCGCCCGGGCTTTGCTTAGTCAGGATCATAAACAACAGACTTCAACGGAGAAGACACCCCTCTTCGTGTGGCCCGACCGAGCCCTGTTACTGCTCGGTCTCATTGCTTTCTGCTGTATGCTCACGGAAGGAGCCATGGCCGACTGGTCGTCCATCTATTACCGGCAACGGGGCGGTAACGTGGCGTCTTTAGGGTATACAGCTTTCACCATCACCATGGCTGCCGGACGCTTCATGGGTGACTGGCTTACCGTACGTCTCGGCATTCGAAAAATGCTTCAGATCAGTGGCCTGGGCATTGCCGTAGGCATGGCACTGGCTGTATCGGCTCCCTTTCCCTGGGCTGTCATCATTGGTTTTCTAATCATTGGTTTTGGCGTAGCCGTCGTTGTACCGCTGGTGTATTCGGAGGCAGGACGTTCCGCAACCATGTCGGCGGGCATTGCTCTGGCTGCCGTATCCACCGTAGGGTACACGGGCTTTTTAATGGGGCCTCCGCTGATTGGATTTGTTGCGGAAGCCGCTACCCTCCGCATCGCTCTGAGTATCGTTATCGTTCTGGGTTTTACGATCTGGTTACTGGCCCGTCGGGTACGGCACTAGCCTAGCCCTACGGAAGGCCTGACTCAGGATTCTATTCAAAATCATAATGCTAAACGCAATCGGCGAGGCGACCGTGTACGTTTGCTGTTTCCTCTACCTGCTTAGTACCCTCCGGCATCGTACCCTAACAAAAAACCTCCGCTCAAAGAGCGGAGGTTTTAACCTTCCCACTATAAACTACTCTGATAAAAATTCGAACCTTTGGTTTCGCTTTCCCCTCGGTCAAACGCCACGGCAACGCTTAATTCCAGAACACCTGATACTGGAGCAGTACCGCTCCTTTGGTACCGATGCGATCCGCGGTATTCGTTCCAGGTATATTCTGGAAAACGGGGCGGTTCTGATAGGCCAGGGTGAGTTTCGAGGTTTGTCCTTTCAACAACCAGTTGATACCGGCATCCCAGAATAGTACCGCCGCATTTAGCCGCTCGTAACGGGCGTATTGCAGACTCGCGTAGGGCATTAGGGTAGTTTTACCCAACAGATTTTCCCTACACTTATAGCCTACCTGCCCGTACAACAAGTGGCCCGTCCCGAAGGAAGGATAGCCGTTGCCACTTCCATTCACGATATCTGTACGCGTAGTACCCGAGGCCGGATTCATGGTTGCCTGATTTCGCAGGTACCCCGGTCCGTAATCCGTATGCATGTACACGGCGTACGCACTCAGGGCGGTACCTTTGGCCGAATTCAGCGGTACATCGTAAAATAAATCCACGGCAAAATTTCGCATGGCCGTCGAAACGGTATCCGTACCCACTAAATGCCACTGAGCGGCGGGCTGGTATTGAAACCCGGCTCCTACGTTCAGGACCCGTTTGCTTCCCAGATACGTTCCGGCATTGTAACCTGTCACATTCGACTCCGGATCCAGGAATTGCCACTGGACGTACCCGTGCCATTGCATGCGGGTGGGTCGGGGCGAAAACGACGAGTTGCCGGATACGCCAGGCGTATAGCCCGCTGCTTTGGTGATCGACATCGGGTTACTCATCACCAACCGATAGTCCAGCTTGCCCCATTTTCCTTTGGCGTACAAACTGAGTTTCCGCAGAAACTGATCCGTTACGTCATTGGTATTCTGCTCGAACAGGGGAGCATCAATTCCCAGAATGGAGCCGACGGCCGGAGCCGAAAATCGCGACAGTCCATTCCAGGCCGTAAGTCCGCCCCCAACGAACAATTTCTTTCGAACGACTTCATAATCCCCGTTGATATCATGGATGAAAAACCCCGCTTTCCGATCCGACAAAGCACTAAAGTTGTTCATTCCAATTTGCGTATAAATAAATACGCGATCGGCAATTTGCCCGAAAGCCTGCAAACGAGCCCGGCGAATTCCAATATCGGTTACATTCGTCTGAGCAAACCCATTCACTGTACTACCGGGATTTAGCTCCGTATTTCGCAACCAGATTTGGGCATTCAGGGTCACTTTAAAATAATTGCTGCCGTCTTCGTTCAGCCACAGCTTTCCTTCTTTAAAAGTCTGAGCTTGCGATGACAAACTCATACCTAGTATCCATCCAATACACCAATACTTCTTCATAGAGTAGACTAAAAGGACCTTTTACCGCCCTAATATCGCTCCCTTCCCAGTGTTCACTCACGTAAAATCAGAATTCCGTTGAATTTCTGTATTCATATTGGACTTTACTATCGGCAAAAATGGAAGTATTCTTAGTCCGTTAGATCATTCTTCCTCTGAAAGTTAAGCTACAGTCATTGATTTTAAGGCCGTTTTAATATAGGCGTCCATTTTACCCTCGCTTGGGCTATCAAGCCTTGTCAAATCTGACTGCCTCAGGACTTGCAAAACGTTTCGTAGCCGCTATCTACCGGGTTGCCCGGAGTATCGGAACCAGCAAGCTGCCTTTGTAGAAAAGTTGCTACGAACTCCATTCTTCGAAAGTCAACGAAAACCAACTTTCTATCACGTCAACGACATCATTTCTGGCAAAATGGGTTAGTAACCCTTGAATAAAAAGCGTTCACAGGTTCTGGATTCGCAGTTCCCGGGGGTAATGTAAAGCTTCCGGCGTCTTTCCAGTAAAAGCAAGCCTTCGCTTTTTGTAGCTTTGCTTCGCTTTTTTCACTTCCCCTATGAATCGTACGTCTTCGTTACAAATCTGGTCCGGACTTATTTACCTCTATTTAGCCTGGGGGAGTACGTATCTGGCTATTCACTACCTCATTGAAACCGTCCCGCCCCTTATGGCTTCGGGCGTACGGAACTTTACCGCCGGGCTGCTCATGCTAGCCTGGGCCAAAGCCACGGAACCGCGGGTATGGCCCAGTAGCCGGGCCTGGCTTACCTCAAGTATTGTGGGTATTTTGCTGCTCGGCGTCGGCAATGGGGGTGTGAGTATTGCCGTGGCCTGGGTACCCACGGGATATGCCGCTTTGATTGTGGCGGCGGTACCCATCTGGCTCGTTTTGCTTCAACTGCTATGGCTACGCCAGATCCCGAGCCCCATGGTCATTGGGGGTGTTCTGACAGGTGTCATAGGCGTTGGGTTGTTACTGGATTTTGATGCTTTTTCGCTCGAAGGAACGTCGGCCAATTTTACCTGGGGTATTCTGGCTCTATTACTGGCCACCTTTTGCTGGAGTCTGGGAATGGTGATTTCGCAACGGGCTCAGCTACCGTATTCCGCCGCCTACTTATCGGCGATGCAAATGCTGGGCGGTGGTATCGCCACGCTGCTGGTCAGCTCCGCAGTAGGTGAGTTTTCGAAGGTGAATGTGGCCGGTTTCAATCATAGTACCTGGCAGTCGTTTCTGTACTTGCTGAGTGTAGGTTCGCTGGGCGGATTTACGGTATTCAGCTGGCTTTCACAACGCACCTCTCCTACCTTGCTGGCCACGTATAACTACGTCAATCCGCTGGTAGCCCTGTTGCTGGGCTATGTATTTGTGGGCGAGCAACTCACCTTTAAAGTCGTTGTAGCCGCAGGGATTATTATTCTCGCCGTCGTCCTTATTACGGTCGGTCAACGCATGCAGAAACGAGCAGCGGCTCGCTAGTTATCCTGTATTTAACTGGAGAAAGTTTTAGATCTTTCTCCCCTTTTCTAAACCTACCATTACTCATGAAAAAACTTTGGTTCGTCGCTCTCATGCTTTCTTTTCAGGCTCAGGCTCAGCAGGTGATTCCCTTGTACACGGGTAGCCCTATTCCAAATCAGGCTCCCAACGCTCCCACCAGCGACGAGATCGTGGAACCAGGCAAAAACGATGGCGTTTTACGAATTAGAAACGTAACCAAACCTAGTATCACCGTGTACAAAGCGGCTAAACCTAATGGTACGGCGGTTATCATTTGTCCGGGAGGCGGCTACCATATTTTAGCCGCTAGTCACGAGGGCTCCGACGTAGCGAAGGTGCTCAACGAAGCCGGCGTAACCGCTTTTGTACTGAAATACCGATTACCCTCTACGGAGAATCTGCTAGTGCAGAAAGAGACCGGACCGCTGATGGACGCCCAGCAAGCCATTCGGATTGTCCGGTCACGGGCGAAAGAGTTTGGAATACAGCCCGATCGCATTGGGATCATGGGCTTCTCGGCGGGTGGTCACGTAGCCGCCACGGCGGGTACGCACTTTGAAAAACCTCTGGATGCGAGTTCGAATGTATCCGTACGACCAGATTTCCTGATGCTGATTTACCCCGTTATCAGTATGACGCCGGAGCTGACCCACCAGGGCTCGCATGACGCGTTGCTGGGCAAAGATGCCAGTACTGAACGGGTAGATGCGTATTCGAATGAAAAGCAGGTGACCCGCCAGACGCCGCCCACCTTTCTGGTTCATGCGGCGGACGACAAAGGTGTATCCGTCAATAATTCCATTGTTTTCTTCCAGGCATGTCAGAAAAACGACGTTCCTGTCGAACTGCACGTCTACCCGAAAGGCGGACACGGGTTTGGCCTTACCAATAAAACAACCCCGGATCAATGGAGCGATCGGCTAAAGAACTGGCTGAGTACGCTTTTCAAAAATTGATGGTTCTATAACGGATTATTAGAGTATCATTCAAACGAAAGGAGCAGCCTTCATTAGGCTGCTCCTTTCGTTTATACTTCCGGCGTCCGTTGCGAAGATCGCCGGACCACCAGATCGGTCTGCAGGATACGCGTTTGGTACCGGATGGGTTTTCCTTTCTTTTCAATCATGTCAATGAGTAATTCTGCCGACTGCTGACCCATTTCAAAACCGGGCTGAGCGATTGAACTCAAGGGCGGATCAAGCAAGGGGGCAATGGGCGGATCCGAAAAACCAATCAAAGCGACTTCTTCGGGCATTTTCATACCTACTTCCCGAATCGCCAAATGAGCCCCTAGGGCAATGCTGGTACTGGCGGCCAGAATACCGTCGGGATGATCGCTCAGGTCGGCGAACAGTTCTTTTGTCAGCTGATTACCGCTGTGTTGCCGGAACGGGCCTTCGACGAGCCATTCGGCTCGTATCGGTAAATTATGTTTTTGCAAAGCGGCTTTAAAACCACCCGTACGCTGTTGAACAATGGGCAAATGCTGGGGTCCGGTCAGGCAGGCCAGTTTACGACAGCCCTGCTCGATCAAATGCTCGGTCGCCCGAAACGCTCCATCGAAATCATCCACAATCACCTGGTGGGTCTGAAAATTTTCCACTTTCCGGTCGAAAAAGACGACGGGAATGCCCTGCTCCTGAAGCGTTCGGAAATGATCCAGATTCCGAATCTGACTGGCCGTGGAAACCACCAGTCCATCCGCTCGCCGTACCAGAATGTTACGCACGTCGGTTACTTCCCGATCCGAAGAGTCGTGGCTTTGGTAGATCGTAATATGGTACCCCTGCCGGTACGCCACTTCTTCAATCCCACTGATCACCGAGCCAAAAAATGAGTTCGCAATTTCGGGTACGATGATACCGATGGTCTGGCTCCGGCTCCGTTGCAGACTCAACGCAATCGGGTTGGGCGTATAGCTCAGTTCGCGAGCCAGCTCCAGTACCCGCTGTTTGGTTTCGGCACCAATTTCACTGCTGTCCCGTAAGGCCCGCGATACGGTCGATTTGGAAAGACCCAATCGACGGGCAATTTCTTTCAAGGTAATAATAGGCGTGTTCACAAAGCTAGCAGATTGTTTCGCGGAATAGTACAAAGTTTCCTAGCCATGCTAAAAGTCCTCTAACCACTCCGACGAACGCAAAAATTGAATTTTACCTAAAAAAAGTGAAGTAAAGATAGTTCCGGGAACGGTTTCGGGAACGGTTGCGTAAAAATATTTTTGCCTATTCTTGGCGATGCGGTTCTATACGTTCTAATATCCCCTCATCGTTTCAGCAGAATTTGAATCGGTAAAATTCAGATTTCCAGGAATAATCGTATGCGATAATCACTAAAAACAGATCTATGAACAGTACGTCTCGCCGCTCCACCCTCCGTACGAGCCCCGCCAAACCGAAGGTCTCTACGTCACAGTTGTTCGAACGTTTTATCCAAAACGCTGACGCTACGGCATTTTCTGATCTGTACCATCGCTACCACAAGCGATTACTGGTATACGCAACGAAGATTTTAAATTCCTCGGAACTGGCTGAAGAAGTAGTACTGGACGTGTTCATGCACTTCTGGCAACACCGTTCCCGGTTGCAGATTCACACTTCGTTTGAGTCATACCTGTTCCGTTCCGTACGTAACCTGGCCTTTGATTATCTGAAACATTACCGCCACGAATTACACCTGCACGAGATTACCCCCGAGGTTGCCAATTCCCTGCCCCTCTCGGAAGATCGCATCGCCGATCAATACGATTACCAAATTGTCAGTCATTTTATTGAAAGCCATATTTCGGCTCTCCCCAAACGCTGCCGCCTGATTTTCCGGATGAGCCGGGAAGAAGGACTGATGTACCGGGAAATCGCGGAAAAATTAAATCTTTCCATCAAAACGGTGGAAGCTCAGATGGGACGGGCCTTAAAGATGCTCCGTTCCGCCTACGAACAACAATTTCAGGCCGTTTAAGTACCAACCACCCACGTATATAACAAAAGCGAGTTCTGGTGAAAACCAGACTCGCTTTTTTAGTTAATCGACAGCCTACAACACACTTAGAAGTACACGGGATGTACCTTGACTTTGAACTTAGGAGGTACTTTTGACATCCGGAATTCGATTGCTGGAGCTGGAATTTTCAGGCAATTCGCCAGGAATAACAGACTTTTCAGTAAATCGGAATGCGTAGGAATACGCGTCAGATCCAGGTCGGGCGAGATAAAAAACTGCCGGACGGGCCTTCTGCCTAAAGCGATACTTTTCTCGTAATCCGCAGCAATCATGTTGTCAATGCCATATCCAACGGCGATATTAAGTAGCTTGGGCCAGCGAACGGTACGTTCGTCAGGAGCCTGAAAGGAAGCCGGATTCATCGATAACCAGTACGTTTGCCCGTTGTAATCCTTCAGCCAGCTTTCGCTCCAGCTACGTCCCAACAGCTCCGGTCTTTCGCGAGCGAGCCGGGTGGGGTGAAAACTCCATTTGGGTGTAACCCGCACTTCTCCCCAGGCCAGTTGCTGCGTTACCAGAATCGCCGGACCAGTCAGATTTGCTACCACATCCCCAATTGAAAAGCCGTATTCGGGCGAAAACCCGTCCAGAATTTCAATGGGTAACATGAACGTTACGCCGCTGGTAGCTCCGTACAAAGCGGCCTGTTGGTTATTCATTCCGGCCCACTGGTACGCGGCCATACCCATACGAGCGATTTGATAGGCCGTGTAGGCGTGCCCGGCTTTATCCAGCTGCAACCATTCTTTATTGTCATTGAAGGTATGGAAGTTCTTGAGCGGCTTTTTGTACCAGGCTTTACTCAGGCCATAAATCGTTCCAGCGAAAACGGCTCCCTGACCAATCAACAAGCCATTCAACCGATCCTGCCGAATTTGGCCGAAAACCGTTGAATGGAGAAAGACGAGAAGAAAAATCAGTTTACGCATAAGGTGCCAAAGGAGCACAAAGAAAGCAGATGCCCGCTTACGCCGCGTAACAGAGCCAGGAAAGTTGTTTGGCCGGATACTTTAATAGCTACCCAGGTATTTGCGGAAACCCCACTCCAAAGCGAGCAGCGTCAGCAGAATAAAGAAAATCCAGCGAAGATTGATGGGCTCCCGTAAGTCTTCCGTACTGGTTAGCTTATCGGGCAAATCACGGCTCAGCAGGTTTTGTTCAAGCGTCTGTAGCTGGCTGGCGGTATAGAACTTCCCGTTGGATTGCTGGCTCAGCTGGCGTAACAAATTGAAGTCAGCGGTCGTATTGGCCAGTTCCAGTTGTTCATCCCGAATAACGAATTCACCACTGGCCGTCTCATCCTTCCCCAACACTTTCGCCGTAGCCGCATAGCGATACACGCCAACGGGCAAATTGCTGATCTCAAAACGACTAGCCGATGAGGTATACGTGTATTTGCGAGCCTGACCTTTCTCATCCGTAATCGTCAGCGTAACCTCGGGCCCGTAAATCCGTTCGTACAGTTCATTGTAGATCTCGGTTTCGAACGCCACCCGATCTTCCAGTTGGAACTGATTCTGGGTGGGGTATACCCGCAGTTTGCGTTTGTCATCTTTGGAAGAAAGAAACTGAATCAGTTTCGTCACCAGTTCATCGACCACCTGCTGCTTTTCCGTCAGCCGATACTCTTCCAGTCGCCATTCCCACAAGCCTTCGCCCAGTAACATGGCCCCGCGTTTAGGACCCGAATTGAGGATGAGCAGGGGCTTACTGGTTTCAATCGTATTTTTCTTCTGAAACAGCACGACTTCCGAATTGGCCAAGGGCCGTACCTCCCCAAAAGGCACGGACAGCGGCGGCAGTTTGCGTAACAATTCCATCTGTTCGGCATTCAGATTCAGCCGGGTGAAATTCCGGTTATAGAAAGCCGTAACTTTATCCAGTTGACCCGCCTGAGCCTGAATTTGAGCCACTTGCTGGGCATTATTCAGTGGATTGGTACCCGTCTGACTCGCCACGATCCAGAACACGGGGGTACCCTGATCCATTAATCGTTTAAGGTACGCTCCGGAAGAACTGAAAGCGTCGGGCTGCTGGTGGAAAATGAGGAGGTCGTATTTTTTGTCGGAAGGCTGGGGCGGCGTACTGGAATTTACGATCTGAAAGTCAAACTCGAAGTTGTCATTTTTTTCAATGATACTACGCATGGCCTTGATGTCCGGGTGAGGGGCCGATGCGACGAGCAAAATCCGCTGCCGACCATCAATCACTTCCACGTACACATCTTTCCGATTGTTTTGGGTGGTATGTTCCCCGGGTAAGGGTACGACTTCGACGACCAGATGTTGCAAACCTTTGGCCAGAGCCTGCGTAGTGAAGTTGACGGTAGCGAGAGCCCGTTCTTTGGGAAATTGTACCGTTTGCTGGGCCAGCGTTTGACCACCCCGTCGCAGCACTACCGTAGCCGTTCGGCCCGCGTAGCCATCCGCCAGAATATCGGCCTGAATGGGAAACTGATTGCCTAGGTACGCAATTTGGTTGGCCGTGATGGTTTTCAGATTCACATCCCGTTTCGGCGTGGTATCGCCTACGGCCAGCGAATGAATGGGAAAGGTAAAGGATTGAAATGTTGGCGATACGCCCTGATTGACAATGCCATCCGAAAGGAGCACGACATCGGTAACATTCCGTCCTTCCAGACTGGTTTTAACGTTTGTCAGTAGAGCGGATAAATCGGTTGATTTCTGAGTGAAGCGGACGGAATCCAGGCTGGATACGGGCGTAGCTCGTAACGTTTGTACTTCAACGGCGTATCCTTTGTTTTCCAGAGCTTCCTGAAAGCTTTTCAGCCCGCTGATCAGTCCCTGCCCCTGTTTCCCTACCGAAGCCGAGTTATCCAGAGCCAGTACCAGCGTTTTCTTTTCGACGCGTACTTCCGTTTGGCGTAGTAACAGATTGAGTAGCAGTAAGCACAGTCCGGAAACTACGATGAACCGAAGGACCGCCAGCGACCCGTTGGCCACTTTGCTCCAATTCGCTTTGGGCTGGTAGAGAAGAAAAGCATAGAATCCACCCACCAAGAGGCAAAGCAGAATCCACCACGGCGAAGACTGAAAAACGAAGTTCAAGCTGTTGAGTTTAGAGTTTTTCAGTTTGCAATTTTCAGTTTGCAGTTTTCAGTACTGCCAACGTGACTGTTTCTATGCTGAAATTGTCCCGATGAACTCCTGAAAACTGCAAATCGAAAACTGAAAACTACTATCCATTTTAGGTCAGCAGACCCCCGTTTACCTGGAGCACCTGACCCGTGATGTATTTAGACATATCCGAAGCCAGGAATATACAGGCATCGGCTATCTCTTCGGGCTGACCACCGCGTTTCATGGGAATTGAATTCATCCATTCTTCTACGGCCTTTTCGCTTACTTCACCCGTCATTTCAGTAATAATGAAACCCGGTGCAATGGCGTTGGAACGTACATTGCGGCTCGCCAATTCCAAGGCTACGGATTTCGTAAAACCAATAATACCCGCTTTGGAGGCAGCATAGTTAGCCTGACCCGCATTGCCCCGCACGCCTACAATAGACGTCAGGTTAATGATCGAACCACTCTTCGCCTTCATCATGGGGCGAGTGGCCGCTTTGGTCAGGTTGAATACCGACTTCAGGTTTACCCGAATTACTTCGTCCCAGGCTTCTTCCGTCATCCGCATTAGCAGGCCGTCCCGGGTGATACCAGCATTGTTGACCAGCACGTCCAGCGTACCAAAATCAGCAATGACTTGTGTAATCAGCTCTTCGGCGGCTTTATAGTCGGAGGCATCCGAACGGTACCCTTTGGCTTTAACGCCCAGAGCGGCTAATTCTTCTTCCAGAGCCTGACCTTTTTCAACACTCGACAGATACGTAAAGGCAACGGAAGCCCCTTCCTGAGCAAAGCGAGTGGCAATGGCCCGGCCAATCCCCCGGGAAGCCCCCGTAACCAGGGCGACTTTTCCTTGTAATAAAGGCATACGAACAAAAATGTTTGGAGTACAAGCGACAAAAATAACCGCAAATAGCGATAATACGGTGGTAAGTTGCGAGGATCGCTCCGGTAAAGTCAAGTTATTTTCGTGACGCTCACCCGGTTACTGCCAGAACAACGTGGGTTCCTTTTTGAGGAGCGGAATGAATGTCAAGGGTTCCGCCAATGGCTTCGGCCCGTTCGCGGATGTTCCGCAGGCCCATCCCCTCCGGCAACTGATCTACCTCAAAACCAACACCATCGTCGGTCACCGTAACCTGTAAAGTATCCTCCTTTTTCTCCACAACGATCTCAGCTAACAGAGCTTTGGCGTGTTTCAGAATGTTATTACAGAGTTCCAGACAGATGTTATACACATTGAATTCAATGTCCTGCGAAAGCCGTTCCTCCAAGCCACTTACTTGCAGCGTAAACTGGGTTTGACTACGACTGTTAGTCATAATCTGTACCAGTCGTTTTAACCCTGCTTCCAAGCCGTACTTTTCGAGTTCGACGGGTAGCATGTTATGGGAGATGAACCGAATTTCTTCGTACGCGTGCTTCATCATGGCCAATACATCGTCGTAAATGACCTTTTCCTGCGAACTCAAATGTTCTGGATTCAGGGCCTGGATGGTCATGCGGGCCGCTGCCAATAACCCACCCAGGTTATCGTGTAATTCCGCCGCTACGCGTTTACGTTCCATCGTCTGCCCAATCAGTAGGGCTTCCGAAATCTCCCGGTTTTTCTGGACTAACTCCCGGTTGGCTTTCTGTAATTCGGCCGTACGCTCCTGTACCCGGATTTCCAGGGTTTCGTTTAACTGTTCAATTTCTCTGTTCTGTGCCTCAATTTTTCGCTGCTTCCGTCGTACCGACTGATTGAGCCAGACCAATCCGGCCCCAATGAGTAATAGTAATCCGGCTATTACCGTAATCCAGAGTTTGTACTTTCGTTGAAAATTGGCCTCCTCCTCTTTTTCGGCCAGCTTTTCTCGTTCCAGTTCTACCATAATCTGGTAGTAATCCTGCATACCCTTGCTTTTGGGCAGACTATCGGCCGTTGCTTTGTACCGTTCGTAATACGTTAACGCTTTCGCGTAATCGCCTCGCTGCTTATACGCTTCGTAAAGGTATTGACAGGCTTCCGCCCGATCCGATAGATTATTGTTTTCTAAAGAAGCGTATCGAAGGGCCAACTGAGCATTCATAATGATTTGCTGCGTCTCCTTACGATCCAGGTTCAGCTTCGCTAACAATAAGTGCCCGGCTGAACGGGTTACGGTACTGCTATCCAGTCGAATCGCCCGCTGAATCATCGCTTCACCCCGTGTTGTATCGCCAGACTTGATGTAGCTTTCACCCAGAAAATTCAAGGTCATTGCCCTTTCATAGGTAGATTTCTGAGCTAAAGCGAGTGATTTATAGAGGAATTGTCGAGCGGGTAGATAGTTTTTTAACTTCAGGTAGCATAGGCCAATCTGTCGAAGCATAAATGACCGATCCTCCCGGGTTTTAGCAATTTTTTCCCCGATCATAAAATAGCCCATCGCTTTTTCATAATCTTCCAGCGTGTTATACTGAATCCGTCCCATGCGTTTCAGGCATTCATACAGATAGCGGCACCGCTCCACGGGATACTGGGAATAAATATGATACGCCTGATAATTCGCTACGTACGATTCCCGGTATTGCATCCTGAGGTGAGCCACCTTTCCCTTCAGCGTCAAGGCATCTGCTTCCGCTAGTTCGATTCGTAAAGCTTGGGCCGTTTCCAGATACTGGTTAACGAAGTAGCGGGCGGAATCCAGGGTGCGATCCCGGCCATCGTAACTATCGGCATAGGCGATGTACAGATTGGTCAGCTTATCGTACAGCTCGAGTGCTTGGGGAGAATAATTGGTACCTGATGGACTCTGGGGAAGAGCCGCCAACTCAGTACGAGCTTTCGTGATAGCGGATTCATGCGTTTGAGCCTCCCCTTCCCGGCTCAATACTAACAGTCCGGTAAGCGTCAGTAGGAAAAGCGTTCGCATGAATAATCTGGATTGGACATTCAAAATAAGCCTTTTTTGAACTACTATCCATGCTTTCCCGGGTAAAACTACTCGATTCCGTGAATTTTATTACCTCATGATAGGTTTTAATAGAGCGAGCTTTTTAAAATGGATGAGGCAGCCTTGTCCGCTTTACTCTACCTTTGCTCGTATATCTGAACTAGTTTGTATGAATATTGGAGACCGCGTTCGGCTGGTACACGGCCGTGAAGAGGGCATTATCACCAAATTTTTACCCGGTGATTTAGTAGAAGTAGAAATTGAGGCTGGGTTTCGTATTCCGGTGCAACGGCGGGAAGTTTCGCTGATTTCACCCGAGGAGAAAAATCGTTTTCGGGCTGTACCCGCCAGCGAAACGCCCAAAGCTCCCTCCTCTTCCGAGGTGTTTGCCAATCAGGGTTTGTATCTGGCTTTTGTTCCGGTTAACGATCGGGAACTGTCGATGTACATCATTAATAATACTGACTGGGATGTACCCTTCTCGCTCATTAATGGGTCAGAGCCGCATTTTAAAAGCCTGGGATCGGGTTTATTGAAAGCTCGTACCAGTCAAAAAACGGGTGACTGGCAGGTCAAGGATTTTGAAAACTGGGGCGTATTCACGGTGCAGGCTTTGTTCTCCCGACTGGCCTTCCGGAATGTACGTCCACCGCTGGAAAAGAAAATTCGCTTCCGGGCCAATTCGTTTTTCAAAACCAAACAACGCATTCCCGTACTCGATCAGGTCGGGCATCTGTTTCAGGTAGATGATGAAGCGATTCAACCGGAAAAAATCAAGGAAAGCCTGACGGAGCGAAAAGTGGAAGAGCCGAAGCCAGTCGTAGAGAAACCCGAAACTACGGTGGATCTGCACATTGAGAAGCTCACGCGGCATTTCCTGGCCATGGATACCAGCGAGATGCTGGAACTTCAACTCAAGACATTCAATACGGCTCTGGAAAACGCCATTGCCCACGGACTGGATGAAATCATTTTCATTCACGGTGTTGGTAACGGTACGCTGCGTACGGAAATCCACCGCAAACTGGGCAAGCATCCGCACGTGGCTTTCTTCGCGGACGCTCAGAAGGAAAAATTCGGCTACGGAGCAACGCGGGTGAAAATTAAGTAAGTTTTGGGTTTACCGTTTTCAGTTACGATTCCCCTTACATACGTCTCAACTGGGGTAATTTTCACCACAATCCCAGCAAGGCATAAAGTTTCACTATAACATTTGACTTCTATACTCCGACGGAATCTATTACTGAAAACAGAAAATTGTAAACTTAAAACTGAAATGCCTGATTATTTGTGCCGTATTCCCTTTTCCCGTAGTTTTTGGGCGGCAGTTGGTTTTGTATTCTTGATTTCATTGGAGGGCTGTCGGCCGAAAGGTTCCATATCCAGCAATCCCTCAGCCCCTAAGGAATCGTATCTCTACACGAAAAAACAAGTGGAAAGTCGTCGGTACCTATCAACCATCAACCTTCCGGTTGAAATCTCTCTTTCAGAAGTCGAACGTCAGATCAACGCCAATCTCACGGACTTGATCTATGAAGATATGGGTTACGAAGATCAGGACGATATGATGGTTCGGGTCTGGAAACGTGGTACCATTGTGGTTACGCCGGGAGCCAGCGTTAATAATGAAAGTTCGCTGAATCTGAAGGTTCCCCTGAAAATCTGGATTCGGGCTCGCTACAGTCTGCTTGGACTCTCGACGGAACGGGAACTGGATTTTGCCCTGGACGTGCGGCTTTCTACCCGATTCTCGATTGCCCCCAACTGGGAAGCTCATACCACGACCAAACTCGAAGGCTACGACTGGGTAACGAAGCCGGTACTCAAACTAGGGCCTGTTTCCATTCCTGTTGCGGGAATCGTCGGAAAAGCTCTGGACTCGAAGAAATCCACGCTGGAAAAAGGGGTGGACGATGCCGTGGCTAAAAACGTTGAAATCAAGAAATACGTCGTTCAGGCTGGAATGCGGCGTTGCAACCGTATCAGGTGTCGGAACAGTACCGCACCTGGTTGAAAATAACGCCGGTAGCTATTCAAATGGCTCCGTTCCGTACGGTGGGGAAAACGATTCAGTCAACCATTGGTTTTCAGACCTATACGGAAACAGCTTTTGGGGATAAGCCTGTCGTAAACGCAGTCAATCAGGTACCGGATTTAAAGCTTGGTGCGGCCCCCTCGAATGAATTTAAAATTGGCTTGGTGAGCGAACTCTCGCACGCCGAAGCCGAACGAATGGTAGCGGATACGGTAGTGGGACAGAAATTCAATTACGGTAAATATGCCGTGGAAGTAACGTCCATCAAACTATACGGCGATGCGAACACGCTGGCAATACGGGCCGGACTGAAAGGCAGTCTTGACGGATATATTTATTTCAAAGGCGTACCGTATTACGATCCCGTTACCAAGTCGGTTACGCTAAAAGACCTGGATTACGATCTGGACACGCGGAGTTTTCTGGTGAAAACCGCCAACTGGGTTTTGCAGAGTAAGCTACGCAAGTCGCTGCAATCGGCCCTGACCTTCCCGGTTGGTGAGCCCATTGACGAAGCGAAAAAGCAGTTACAGGCTTTATTGACCAATCGGCAAATTACGAAGGGTGTAACCTTATCCGGGAAAATTGATTCGATTACCCCCGATCAGGTGTACCTGACGCCCGGTTCAATCTACGCCGTAGTCTTTGCCAAAGGGAAAGTGAATTTGCACGTGGATGGACTGTAGAGAGTTTTCCGTTTTGAGTTTTCAGTTTTGAGTTGTTACCATATCATACGCTTAGGGAATGATCGGGACAGTAAAACATTTGTTTTTTAAAGATTTGATTCCCTATATCTGAACTGACAACCATCAACTAGTAATCACGCAGGCAGGACCTCATGTAGGGCGTCCTACCGCTGAAACCGGGTGCTGTCGGAAGCTGAAAACTGAAAACGCAAAACCGAAAACGCAAAACTCCACGTACCTTTGCGGCAAGCAAGCCATCTTATCGCTTCCGGTGTAAGCAGGAAGAGGAAAGTCCGGGCAGCGTAGAGCACCGTGCTACCTAACGGGTAGGCAGTCAACTGGCGACGGTTGGCTGACAGCCAGTACCACAGAAAAGATACCGCTTTCCTTCGGGGAAAGTAAGGGTGAAAAGGTAGGGTAAGAGCCTACCGCTCAGGGGGTGACTTCTGAGGCAGGGTAAACCTCACGGGCTGAAAGACCAAATAAACCAGCGGTGTCCGCAAGGACCGAAGGGCTGCTCGTCCGGTGCTGGTGGGTAGGTCGTTAGAGACGGCAGGCGACTGCCGTTCTAGATAAATGATAAGACTTTTTACTGGTTCGCCAGTGAAGATGACAGAACCCGGCTTATCGGCTTGTTTTTTATTTCTATCGGCTGTTTTCAGTTTTAATTTACCGCGAAAGGTCGCCTTCGTATACCTTTTTTGGTTTTCTTCACGGAAAAACCAGAACTGTTTAACTACTACGCTGAAAACTTCTGAGCTAAAGCATTCTATCAACCGGAATTGCTTTCTACGTACTGTACCTATGAAACGAAGCCTTCTCTCTATCCTTCTCGTTAGTATAAGTTTAGGGTCGCTCTGGGCCCAAACACCTGATAAAAAATATCAAACTCCCATGACGCTGGAAGAACAAAACCAGCAAAAAGTATTCGCTGAAGCCGAAAGCAAGCGGTTGCGTCGCTCGTACGAGGGATTCAACAAAATGCACACCTGGTCAGTAACTGCTCACGGGGGCATTAGCAAGTTCTACGGAGACTTACAAACGGGTAACTTTTTCTCAACGGGTCCGGGGGAAAAAACGCCCTTTTTCGGTGGGCTTTCGGTCAACAAACAACTGACGCATTTACTCGGTGTTTCGGCCAATTTTGGTTTTGGTCAACTGAGTGGTAGCAAGGACCGATTCGTCTACATCGATCCGATTAATCCTTCAGCGGGGCTCTCCTATGGTCCGAGCTACTTCTTTTCGGATATTATGCAGGCTGGCCTGAACGCCGACATTAACCTGAAGTCTCTGGTTTTTGGTACCAAGAAATTACGCCGCCTGAAGGTAGATTTTATTGCGGGCGTCGGGTATATGTACTACCGGACCAAGGTTTATTCCATCCGGAATTTTGAATACGAAAACTCGCTGGGCGAACGCAAAACGTATGCCGCGAAAGAACTGGTCCGTTTCTCAAATGGACCCTTTAGCTCGACCACCGCGGGCGGCTGGACGGGCAGTGGCTCGAAGTATACCCGTGATCTGGTCATTCCTACGGGCATTCGGGTCTTGTACGAGTGGTCCAATCGACTGGATATCGGTATTCACTACATGCTGAATCATACCTTCACCGAAAAGCTCGATATGACCCTGGGCGGCTACGACAATTCATTGCCCAGCGAAATTTACGCTTCACCCAACGGAAACAATTCCTTCCGCCGCGGTGATTCGGCCTATGATAAATACGGTACGCTGGCTTTTGAGGTTACGTATAAATTTGGAAAACGGGCTTCGCAGGTAAGCGATCAGGGCAAATACTCCACGAAGAAAGGAGAAATGTATCACCTCCGCTGGACGGACCCGAAAGATCTGATTCCAGCACCTTACAACCCTACGGTTGATACTGCTCTGGCTCGCGTGAAAGCGATCATGCCGGGTGAAGTGGATCCGCGTTTGTATACAGATTCCGATGGCGATGGCGTAGCAGATTTATACGATCAGGAACCCAATACGCCACCCAACAGTATCGTGTCGGGTTCGGGTGTGGCGATGAATTTGCAACAATTGCTGCAACCTTTCGTAGATGCTAAAACGCCGAAAGAAACCTGTACGCAGATTTTCGGTAACGTTGAATTCAGAACCGATCAGGCCACCATTCAGCCGGAAGCCAAACGCCTGCTGGACGATGTTATCTCCTACCTTAACAATGCCACGGAATGCCGCGTCGTAGTAGTAGGTCACACCGATCGCCGGGCGTCGGATTCGTACAATATGAAGCTGTCGAGAAGACGTACACAAGCCGTTAAAAAATACCTGACCCGTTACGGTCTGAAAGATCCCAGCCGGGTGACGATTGAATGGTACGGCGAATTCCGGCCCGTCGCTCCAAACGATAAGCCTAACGCAGGCATGCAACGCAACCGCCGCGTAGAGCTACGGATCTTACCGCTGAACAACTGGAAAAATTATCCGGGAAATTAGGGGAGTTTTCAGTTTAGAGTTTACGGTTTTCAGTTTTGGGTGTTTACCGTTGCGGTTTTGAATTTTCTTAACATACTATAGAAAGGGTTTTAGGCTGGAAAACCGGCTTAAAACCCTTTCTTTTTTATTTAAGATCAGATAGCCCTGCAGGTCTACTCGCTATTCCAGATTGCGAACCCGAAAGAGCTACTTCTTTGCTACCAGACCCGACAACCCCGGAGGGGTTCCATGTTATTAGCCCCGTATGGAATGCGGGGACTTGGTTAGCCCAGATAAGTACAACCTACCAACGTTTGCGGCCGTAGCAAATGCTACGGACAACCCGTCCCGCT
>NZ_NMPS01000175.1:0-3863 GCF_002261125.1 Siphonobacter sp. BAB-5385
GGTCCAGCCTGGAAGGCTCAGGGGCTACTAGTCGGTCAGTAAAAAGGACCAAACCCCGTCTAGGTGAATAACGAGGTTTCAACAGATCAAAAGAACCAGGCTTTTTGTAATAAAGCTGCAAACTCTCTTTACTCTAAACCCCTTTAATCCATGAAAAACCATTACCTCAAAACCCGTCTGAACCGATGGCTGTTCAGCGGATTGCTGCCCGGCCTGATAGGGTTTGCTCAGGCCCAGCCACCGAGGGGACCGCTGGTGGTATCGCCCGAGGTTCATGCGGATCACACGGTTACGTTTCGGTATCTGGCTCCAACGGCCCGGGAGGTAAAGCTGAGTGGACAGTTTGAAAAGTCGGCCGTCCCCCTGACGAAAAATGAACAGGGCATCTGGAGCGTGACGGTGGGTCCAATTAAGCCTGACATCTACCCGTACAGCTTTCAGGTCGATGGCGTGACCGTTATGGACCCGGCCAATGTGGCCTTCTTCCCGAACGAGCGTTTCAAAGCCAGTCTGGTTGATGTACCGGGCGATACACCGCTGATTCATGCCTTGAAAGACGTACCGCATGGAACAGTGTCGTACGAATATTATCCTTCAGTCGAAGGGACAACGGGCTCGCTGGTCGTGTATACACCACCGGGATACGATCAGAATCCTGCTAAAAAATATCCGGTATACTACCTCATCAGCGGCACCACGGATACGGAGGAAACTTTCTACAAAGTGGGTCGGACGAATCTGATTCTGGATAACCTGCTGGCCGAGGGAAAAACCAAACCGATGATCATCGTGATGCCCTACGGCAACATCGCCGCTCGGGTAGCGGAACAGAAGGGCGGGGCCAAACCCGCCGATCCCGTGGTACGCGACGATGCTGACGCCGTGAATCGGGCGAACGCTTTCGGCGACGATCTGATCCAGAACATCATTCCCTACATCGAGAAAAATTATCGAACGCTGGCGAATCGGGAAAACCGGGCCATCGGTGGCTTCTCACGGGGTGGGGGACAAACCCTCCGGGCCGCCTTTGGTCACATGGACACCTTTGCCTGGGTATGTGCCTACAGTTCGTACCTCTCGCCCACCGAAATGGAGAAAAGCTACCGGACCATTGCCAGTAACCCAGCCCAAACCAATAAGCAGCTGAAACTACTCTGGGTAAGCGTCGGAAGTGACGATTTTCTCTACAAAGGCACTCTCGAATTCATGGAGTATTTGAAGACGAAAAACGTGAACTTCAAAAGCCGGATTACGGACGGGGGACACACCTGGATGAATGTCAAGAAATATGTGGCGGAAACCGCTCCCTTACTCTTTCAATAGACGCAGCTTACCGCTATGAAAAAAGTCATTTATCTTCTGTCCGTACTGCTGGGATCAAGTTTGGCCGGAATGGCTCAGCGTCCGCCCGCTATTAGTTCTCCCGACGTACATCCCGATCATCGCATCACGTTTCGCTATTTCTCCCGGAATGCTAAAAAAGTTACGTTAAATGGTGAATTCCTGGCAGCTCCCGTAGCGATGACCAGGGATACTGCCGGCATCTGGAGTGTAACCGTACCCGCGGTGAAGCCTGACGTGTATCCCTATAGCTTTTCGGTAGACAGCGTTCAGATTGCCGACCCCAGCAATACCTACATCTTTGCCAATGAACGCTTTAAACGAAGCATCGTCGATGTACCGGGCGATCAGCCGCTGATTCATTCCTTACAACAGGTACCCCACGGTAAAATCAGTTATCGCTACTATCCGTCGGCAACGCTCGGTCGAACGCGTAACGTACTGATTTATACGCCGCCGGGTTTCGACCCCAACGGTAAAACGAAGTACCCGGTCCTTTACCTGATTCACGGCGGTTCCGACACCGAAGAAACCTGGACGAAAGTGGGACGGGCTCACTGGATTGCTGATAACCTGATTGCCCAGGGTAAAGCAAAACCCATGGTGATTGTGATGCCCTACGGAAACGTCCGGCCCAGCCCCATGGCTGATTTTACCAAAGACCTGGTCAACGATATTATTCCATTCGTGGAAGCGAATTATCCCGTTTACAAAGACAGTAAAAACCGGGCGGTAGCGGGCTTTTCGGTGGGGGGCGGCCAAACGCTTAACATCGGCCTGACTAATCCTGATAAGTTCGCGTACGTCTGTTCCTATGCCCCGTACACGGCCACGGAAGAGTTTGCGAAAAACTTCACCAACTGGTCGCCGAATGCGGAGCAGATGAACAAACAATTGAAACTGTTTACCATTAGCGTGGGTACGGATGACTTTCTGTATGAACCCGTCAAACAGAATATTGCCATGTTCCAAAGCAAGAAGCTGAATCTGACGCCCCTCATCGTTCCGGGTGGCCATACCTGGATGAACTGTAAGTTGTATCTCGCTCAAACCTTACCCCAACTGTTTAAATAAATCCTCCCTTGTTTCTGATACGGAACCAGGGAAGTTTTTCGTGTAAACCTTAATAACCTCTAAAAACAAAGCTATGATTCGGAACACAATCGCGGTCGTGTTGGCCTACGCATTGGCCCAGACCGCCAGTTTTTCACAAACCACTGTAAAGGAAGATTTCAAACCTTCTACCTTAAATCAACCCGGCCAGGAATATCCGCAGGTCAACTCGCAGGGCTATGCCCGGTTTCGGATCAAGGCACCGAAAGCCGATAGTGTGCGAGTGAGTCTGGGCCTGGGTGGAAAAGGAGGAACGCTACTCTCCAGGAGTGACGACGGGTTTTGGGTGGGTACGACGGGTGGGCCCATGGATGAAGGGTTCCACTACTACAATGTGAACATTGACGGAGGAAAATTCAATGATCCGGGGGCGAAGAACTACTACGGCTCCGTACGCTGGGAAAGCGGCATCGAAATTCCCGCTCATGACCAGGACTTCTACGCCCTGAAGGACGTGCCGCACGGCACGTGCAACAGGTACTGTTTCCATCCAAGAGTACGAACACCTCCCGTCGGGCTTTTGTCTACACGCCGCCGGGGTACGAAAAAGAATCGTCCAAAAAATACCCGGTACTGTATCTACAGCACGGCTGGGGGGAAGACGAAACCGCCTGGAGTAATCAGGGACACGCCAACCTGATCATGGATAATCTGATTGCCGAGGGCAAAATCAAGCCCTTCATCATTGTAATGACCTACGGCATGACGAATGAAGTGCGGATGGGAGGGATACGTAATTTCAAGATCGAGCCCTTCCAGACGGTACTCGTCGATGAGTTGATTCCGTACGTCGATTCCCATTTTCGTACGATGGCCAACCGTTCCAATCGGGCGATGGCCGGACTATCAATGGGCGGCATGGAAACGCATACCATTACCCTCAACAAGCCGGAGGTGTTTGGCTATTACGGACTTTTAAGCGGTGGATTGTATACGCCGGAAGAATTAAAGGATCAACCCAAAGCCAACCTGCTCTTCATCAGTTGCGGGAGCAAGGAAAGACCCGAAGCCGTGAAAAAAGCCGCCGAGGACTTGAAAAAGGCGGGATACAACGCCGTTTCCTACGTCTCGGCTGATACCGGACACGAATTCCAGACCTGGCGACGGAGCTTGCATGAACTAGCTCCGCTGCTCTTTAAGTAATCCACTGATCCTTCGCAAAGCCACTAGTTTTGCGAAGGATTCTAGTAACAGGAAGAGTTTTCGTCCCGCTGAGACGGCTGGTCATTTAGTCCATAGGCATTCTTTATAAAGATTTTCCAAGAACCAATAACTAGTATCACAGTGTCAGTATTTCGTCCCACAAGCACGGCTGGTTATTTAGTCCATATGCATTCCATGCCGGCACGCCCGCCGCTCTTTTCATCCTGCACTGGGCCACCGCGTTGCGGATGAAAAAGGCGGTTTTT
>NZ_NMPS01000176.1:0-52699 GCF_002261125.1 Siphonobacter sp. BAB-5385
CATTGAACCCCTTCGGGGTTAAGTGCTGGGTAAAGGAGAAGACTGCTCCGCTTGTGTTCTGGCTAGTCAAACTCGATTAACATTAGCGGGGCGGGTTGCCCGCACCGTTTACTACAGACGCAAAAATTGGTAGGTTGTGCCTACCAGTCTGCATAAGTCTCACTGCTGCGGACTTTATTTTTATTGTCTCAAAATCCGTTCTCTTACAAAATGAGCCAAGGAATTTACCGTATGTTGACAGCGATTAAACGATGTCTTGCGGCACATTCCTTGGCTCTTTATGTAGTGAAAGCTTATCTCTACCGCAGGGCTTTGGTAATCCAGCCGCCGCCTACTACGTCGTCGCCTTCGTAAAAAACGGCTGCCTGACCGGGAGCTACGCCGGTTACGGGTTCATGGAAGCGTACTTCCATTTGCCCACCAGTTTGCGTAATGATGGCCGGTGTTCCCTCGTGCTTATAACGAATTTTCGTGACTGTTTCCAGGGGTTGCGTCAGTTCGGCATACTTCTGCATATTCAGCTGACTAACCATCATACCAGTCCGTTCCAGGTCGCGGTCACGGCCCAGTACGACTTCATTGCTGTCTTTCCGAATTTCCGTAACGAAAGCGGGGTAGCCCAGAGCAATACCCAGGCCTTTGCGTTGGCCAATGGTATAGAACGGATAACCTTCGTGCGTGCCCAGTACTTTCCCTTCCTGATCGACGAAGTTACCGCCGGCTACTTCTGCCTCCAGGGTAGGAATACGGCGTTTCAGGAAACCGCGATAATCGTTATCCGGTACAAAGCAGATCTCGTAGCTTTCTGCCTTGCTGGCTAACTCAAAGAAACCGCGTTCTTTGGCCATTTCTCGAATTTCACTTTTACGGAAATTACCCAGGGGAAGCTTGGTACGGGCCAGACTGTCCTGTGATACCCCCCAGAGTACGTAACTCTGATCTTTCCAGGTATCCAAACCCTTCGATACGATATGACGACCGTGCGACGGACCGCCGTTGCCTTCCCGCAGGTTGGCATAGTGACCTGTAGCAATAAACTCGCAATCGAGCTTGTCGGCCCGCCGTAACAAAGCGTCCCACTTGATGTGCGTATTGCACAAAACGCAGGGGTTAGGCGTACGTCCTTCCAGGTACTCACCCGTGAAATGGTCGATCACGTAATCTCCAAATTCATTCCGAATGTCGAGAATATAGTGCGGAAAGCCCAACTGTACCGCTACGTTACGGGCATCATTGATACTGTCGAGACTGCAACAGCCCGTTTCTTTTTTCGTACCCCCGGAACTGGCGTAGTCCCAGGTTTTCATCGTCATACCAATGACTTCGTAACCTTGTTCGTGCAGCAGAACCGCTGCCAGTGAAGAATCAATGCCGCCACTCATGGCGACCAGAATACGTCCGTGTTTGCTCATAATGAATCCGACCAGGGTTCAAAGCCCTGCGATTGGTGATGTAGTATGTATCACTACAAAAAGGTACTGGTAAATCTAAGGGAGTGCATTTCAACCCAAACCCTTGGGTGAAAGTTCAATTTCAGGAGCAGTAATGCGAGTACTGCTCCTGAAACGTACTACTTTTTAAGGCCTAGTTCCAGCAGGCGTTCATCCAGAAACTCTCCGGCGGTCATGTCCGTATAAAGTTTAGGATGCTGCGTATCAATGCAACTTTCCAGTGAAGTCAAATCCATCTCTGAGCGAGGGTGCATAAAGAAAGGAATCGAAAACCGGGAGGTGTTCATTTTTTCCCGCGAAGGATTGACTACCCGGTGAATCGTCGACTTCAGCTTGTGATTAGTAAGGCGGTCGAGCATATCCCCTACATTGACGATGATCTGGTCGGGCAAGGCCGTAATACCAATCCATGCTCCGTCCCGACGCAGAACCTCGAGTCCTTCGGCACTAGCTCCCATCAGTAGCGTAATCAGGTTAATATCACCGTGAGCCGCGGCCCGCACGGCTCCCGGTTCCACTACATTGGGGTCGAGCGGGAAGTAATGGAGAGCCCGTAAAATGCTGTTACCGTGCTTCACCTTATCCTCGAAGTAATCCTCGGGTAATTCCAGATACAGAGCAATGGCCCGCAAGAGTGTTTTTCCCGTTTGTTCAAACGTCTGATACGTTTGTACGGTATACTGTTCAAAAGCCGGAAGGTCTTCTGGAAATACATTTTTTGGATAATCTGCCCAAACGGAATCACCGTCGTCGGTAGTAGGGTGGGGCTGGCCCACGTGGTAGAATTCTTTCAGATCCGCTACTTTGAAACCTTTAGCGGTTTCCTTTCCCTTGCCTACGTAACCCCGTTGTCCGGCAATGCCCGGCACTTCGTATTGTTTCTTGTAGTCGTCAGCTTTAAAGAAAAATTCCTTCACTGCTGCATATAGATGGTCCTGCAACTCAGCCGTGAGGCCGTGGTTTTTGATCGCAACGAAACCGATATTGTTAAACGCCCGGCCCAGATCAGCTACGAACCTGGCTTTTCGCTCGGCATTACCCGAGGTAAAATCAGCCAAGTCCAGCGATGGGATTTCGTCCAAAAGAGCGTCATTTTGAAGACTTTCCATGATGTACTAGGGATAAAGTGTTGTACAAAAGTAAGCAAGTTTAGGCTTAGGTGCTGCGATTTTGCGTTTAGTGAATGAAAATCAATCGCTACCGGGCAGGAGCTCTATTAGGAGACTGGCTTACCGCTAAATTCACCGAATAACCTTGCCTCCGGCGTTTTTATCCCGAACATTGCCAATGATATCGACTATTCGGTTGATATCCCTACACCTGAACTGAAACGTATGAGCACCGAATTTCCTACCTATAATATTCAAGCCTTCCAGCGGCACGAACCCGACGTACCCTTTTTCATGACTCCACTCGAAAAACTGGTGCGTGAATTCCAAGGCATCGATAAATCACATTCCCACACGTTTTATCTGCTGATGTGGATCAAGGAAGGACATGGAACGCATACGATCGACTTTCGTACCTATGAGGTAGGACCTCACCAATTGTATTTTCTAACGCCGGGTCAGGTACACAGCTGGGAGCTTTCACCGGATATTAAAGGCTATAATCTCTTTTTCGAGCCCAATTACTTTCGTAGCCGCTTTCCTAATCGATTGTTTGCGTATCCTTTTTATCACTCCCACCAGCATCGACCCTTACTGGAAGTAACAGATGAAACGTTCGTGTCCCTGTACGAGCTGATGTATCAGGAATATACGGCGGCTGAAGTCAATCGATCGGAGGTGTTTCTGTCGTACTTACATATTATCCTGGAAAAGGCGAACCGCGTCTATCAAAACCAGTGGCCGGGTGAATCGACCCATTACTACGACCGGATCCGGCAGTATGAAGAATTACTGGAAGAGCAGTTTCTGGACGTGCGGGAAGTAAAAACCTACGCTGAACAATTACACATCAGCCCCAACCACCTCAACAATATCTGTAAAACGCTACTGGGCAAAACGGCCAGCCAGTTGCTTTACGAACGAATTATTATTGAGGCCAAACGTCTGCTGACGCATACGGCTCTGTCCATCAAGGAAATCGGCTACCTGCTGCATTTTGAAGACCCTTCGTACTTCGTTCGTTTTTTCCGAACGCATACGGGACAAACGCCATTAGATTTTCGAGAATCACAAAATCGTTGATTTGTACCATTCTTGTCCGTATTCATACCTTACGTGAAAAGAAAGAAGAAATTATCTTTGTATCAGGAATCAGAAAGGGATTTTCTTCTGAACCTTCACGATCATGGCACTTAATTCGAAATTATATAGCATCGCTTTTAATAAATGTCCAAAATGCCACCAGGGAGATTTCTTCAAAACCAAGACTTCCTTCCAGCGTCATTTTGACGAAATTCACCACCATTGCCCGCATTGTAACGAAACGCTGGTACCCGAGCCCGGTTTTTACTGGGGAGCTTTGTACGTGAGTTATGCTCTGTACGTAGCCTGGTGTCTGACCGCTTTCGTCGTCTATACGTACGTCTTGAAACTGGACCTTGATTATTTCCTGGTCTTTCTGGTTCCGACTTTGGTTTTGCTGATGCCCTGGTTTTTCCGGCTGGCCCGTCGGACCTGGCTTAATCTGTTCGTCGATTACGACCCCGCCAAAGCCAAACAGAAAGCCGTGGATTTAAAACCAGCGATCTAATGTTTATTGCGTAGTACCTGTTTGCAGAAGGCCTCCCAGCGATGGGAGGTCTTTTTTATATCGCCTTACAGGATGCCTCCACCCAGCATGAGCCGGAGGATGGCCACAATGAGTACGAAGATATTGAGGTTACGACCCGTTTTACTTTCCGAAAAAGCTCCAAAGCCCAGGCCGATAAACGCAACGGGAAGGGCGACCCAATTGACAATACCAATGAAGGGAATGAGTCCCGCCAAAGCAATCACAAAGGCTACGATGCCGAGCAGGATGGAAATGAGATTAAACATAGAGATAGGGCTTTTACGAGAATGACGCTACAAAGGGAAGCATTTCTGCGTACACCCGAAAAAAGCTTTCCACCATCGGAAGCAGGCCCTGATTACCGTACCAAAGTGAGGTTGAGCACCTACATGCAACAAAAAAAGGATGGCTCCGTATTGACGAAACCATCCTTTTTTGGGCTTGAGAAAGCTTATTTCACCGCGTCAGCGTAGTTTTTAGCTGCTGCCTCCCAGTTTACTACGTCCCAGTACGCTTTGATATAGTCGGGACGTTTGTTCTGATACTTGAGGTAGTAAGCGTGCTCCCATACGTCCAGACCAATCACCGGTGTACCGGGCGTTTCGGCCAGGGCCATCAAGGGGTTGTCCTGGTTAGGCGTTGAAACAACAGCCAGTTTTTTATCCGGCGTTACGATCAGCCAGGCCCAGCCTGAACCGAACCGGCTCGTAGCCGCTTTATTGAATTCCTCAACGAATTTATCGTAGGTACCAAACGATTTCGTAATCGCGTCCGCTAATTCACCGGAAGGTTTGCCACCGCGTTTGGGGCCAATGGTATTCCAGAAAAAGGTGTGGTTCCAGTGACCACCGGCGTTGTTCCGGATAGCCGGAGCCGTGTTTTTATCAATTTTCTTCACCACCTGAAAAATGGTCTGTGAAGCTTCGGGTTTGCCTTCTACGGCTTTGTTTAGATTATCAACGTACGCTTTGTGGTGTTTGCCGTAGTGAATTTCCATCGTTTGCTTGTCGATGCTTGGTTCTAAAGCGTCGAAGGCGTAAGGCAGGGGAGCTTGAGTAAACTGTGCCGAAACCTGAAAAGCCGAAGCCAGCAGGCCGGCTACCAAAAGGGATTTAAATTTCATGGTTGAAAATGGTTTCTTAAGGATCTGAAACACTGCTTAGGTGCAGCTCAAAGGCAAAAATATCTGTACCATTTCAGGCTACAAGCGTTTCGGTGATAAACTTTTATGGATTGGGAGCTACGCTGGTCAACGCCCAAACCGTGCTTTCAACGGATAGGCCAGGGAAGGCCCGGCGGCAAAAGATCGTCTGTATAGCGTTTAAACGATGATTTATCCCTGACAGCCGGCCCTCAGAATCCGAATGAGCGATGGATCTTTCGTTTTCATACAAAAATCTTTCGTATGGATATGAAGTTACAGGCGGGCAGGGAGGACCTTTGTAACAGCAAAGGATACTGGCGGGAGATCGCCCCGAAATGTCTTTAGAATTGAACAGTAAGTCGATTTTCGCGATCGCTACATTAAAATAAGCTTTAATTTTAATTGTTTGATTTAGGTCAAAGTATTCCGCCAGCCCTTTTCTGAGATTTGTACTTATTTAATACATACGTCATTTCTTCCCATTTGCTATGACTAGTTTTGTTCTCACCCAGATTTGTGCAAAATCCGAATGGCATTCGCCGCCCTTTGCCAAATATTTTTAAAAATCTGCCTCTGATCTTTCAGAACTTTACCAGTACTGGCGAAATTAGCCAAGAGGAGCAGGGAGCTAGATTGGTTCTGTAATTAGATTTATCCGGGAAATGCGGCAACTAAATGAACAGAACGATTCTCCATTGCTTGTCCCTGGCGTGTATAGGCTCCAGTGATCGACTGTAAGACGCACTTACAAAGAGCTTTAATTGATAGAGTGTTAGACACTACCCCCTCTTGTTATGTGGATTGTTCGATTAGCTTTACAGCGGAAGTATACCATTGCGGTGCTGGCTCTGCTGATCCTGATTATGGGTGTGGTATCCATTCGTCAGATGCCCACCGACATTTTTCCCCGTATCAACATTCCGGTTATTTCCGTAATCTGGTCGTACCGGGGACTTTCGACGGACGAAATGGAAAAGATGATTACCAACTTTTCCGAAACGTCGGTCATCAATAACGCCTCTGACATCCAGCGGGTGGAATCCCAGACCTACAATGGGGTGGCCGTACTGAAAATCTTCTTTCAGCCCACGGTGAAAATTGAGGAGGCCCTGGCTTCCATTACGGCCATTTCGCAGACGATTCGGGTACGGATGCCGCCTGGAACGCAACCGCCGATTATTGTGCGGTACAACGCTACGGACGTTCCCATTCTGCAGCTGAGTATATCCTCGGACAGTCTGACGGAATCCCAAATCACCGACTATATTACGACCCGGATACGGCCCATGATTTCGACCGTACAGGGGAGCCGTCTGTCGCAGCCGTTCGGCGGAAAAGCCCGTCAGGTGATGGTGGACCTTGATCCTGAATTGCTTACGGCTCGCGGCGTATCACCCGAAGATGTAGTCAATGCCGTATCCGCTCAGAACCTGACCCTGCCGAGTGGTCAGCTTCGGCTGGAGGAAAGAGAATATAACGTACGCCTGAACACCAAGCCCGACGCCATCATTGCGTTGAACGATATTCCGGTGAAAACGCTGCCCGGCGGCGTGGTCCTGCACTTACGCGATGTGGCTAACGTCCATGATGGATCAATTGTACAAACGAACGTAGTCAAGCAGGATGGCCGACGGGGCGTATTGCTCAATATCGTAAAAACCGGGAATGCCTCAACGACCGAAGTCGTCGATAAAATCCGCAATGAAGTACTCCCGGCGGTTCGCGGAGCCGCTCCGGCTTCCCTGAAGATTACTGAACTTTTTGACCAATCCGTATTCGTACGAGCCTCGATTCACGGGGTAGTCGTGGAAGGGTTGATTGCGGCCCTGCTGACGGCCGCCATGATTCTGCTCTTCCTGGGTAGCTGGCGGAGTACGCTGATTGTTGCTATTTCCATACCCCTCTCGATTCTGAGTTCGCTCGCCGTTTTGTATCTGATGGGCGAAACGCTGAACATCAATACGCTGGGCGGTTTGGCTCTGGCCATTGGTATTCTGGTGGATGACGCGACGGTAACGATTGAGAACATTCACCGAAATGAAGAGTTAGGTCTGCCCCTGCGAAGGGCGATTATGGTGGGGGCACACCAGATTGCCACGCCGACGCTGGTCGCCACGTTAACGATCTGTATTGTGTTCGTGTCGGTACTCTTTCTGGAAGGTCCGGCCCGCTTCCTGTTCGGTCCGCTGGCTTTATCGGTGGTATTCGCCATGATTGCTTCGTATATCCTTTCACGTACCCTGGTACCCACGCTGGCCGACTTGTTGCTCAAATCCGAGCCACATCACCAGGAGGGACATTTGAACGGTCAGGCCAAAAAACCTAATCCTTTTGCCCGTATTTACCAAAGCTTCAACCGGGGCTTCGACCGTTTTCAAGCACGCTATCTGCGGGTATTGCAATGGAATCTGGGGCACCGAAAAACGGTACTGGGGGTATTCCTGGTCGTTGTGATGGTTACGGCGGTAATGGTTCCTTTCGTGGGTCGTGACTTCTTCCCCAGCGTAGATGCCGGCCAGTTCAGACTGCACATGCGGGCTCCGGCGGGTTCCCGACTGGAAGCTACGGAGCGTACGGCGGGTCAGGCTGAGGCAGTGATCCGGCAGATCATTCCGGCGAATGAAATCGAAACGGTTATTGCCAACATTGGTTTGACGAGCGAAGGGTACAACTTCGTATTTCAGGACAACTCATCGCTGGGTTCTGCCGATGCGGAATTGTTGGTAGCTCTTAAAAAAGAGAAAAGTCGTCCGACGGAAGAATACATGCGGGAAATTCGGGCCAAGCTGGCTGAGGCTCTGCCGCAGGTAACCTTTTTCTTCCAGCCAGCCGATATCGTAACGCAGATTCTGAACTTCGGTCTGACCGCACCCATTGACATTCAGGTGACGGGTTTCGACCGGAAGAATAACTTACGCATTGCTCAGGAAATCCGCAGTAAAGTAGCTCAGATACCCGGTACGGTCGATGTGCACCTGCATCAGGTCATGAACGCTCCTGAATTATTCGTGAATATTGACCGCGAGCGAGCGAATCAGCTGGGGCTCAATGAAACCAAGGTGGCCAACAACATGATGATTTCCATGAGTGGTACCACGCAGGTAAACCCGAACTTCTGGCCGGACCCGGTTACGGGCTTCCCGTATCTGGTAGCCGTACAGACGCCGCCGTATAAACTCAATACGCTGGATAAACTGTTGCAAACGCCTCTAGTGACGCAAACCGGCGAACTGACGCCGCAATCCCTGGCCAACGTGGCCAAGGTCGAACGTCGCGTAACGCCGATGGTGGTGAATCGGATGAATACGCAACCCATGTTTGATGTGTACGCCTCGGTGGAACGGACGGATCTGGGAAGCGTTTCCGGAAAACTTTCCGAGAGCGTCAAGGAATACCAGCAACAGCTTAAGCCGGGAAATAAAATCGAAGTACGCGGTCAGGTGGAAAGTATGAATTCAGCCTTTACGCGGTTAGGCATTGGTTTGTTGTTTGCGGCCATTCTAGTGTACATGCTGATGGTCGTCAACTTCCAGTCCTTTTTGTACCCGTTCATCATTATTACGGCTCTTCCCGGAGCGATGTGCGGGGTAGTATGGCTGTTGTTCTTGAGTCAGACCACCTTCAGTATTCCTTCGCTGATGGGGGCGATCATGAGTGTGGGGGTCGCTACGGCCAACTCCATTCTATTGGTAAGCTTCGCTCAGGAGCAGGTGTTTGATCTGCACATGAGTCCGTATGAGTCAGCTCTGGAAGCGGGCCGTACCCGTTTACGTCCGATTTTGATGACGGCCCTGGCGATGATCATCGGGATGTTGCCGATGTCTTTAGGACTCGGCGAGGGCGGTGAGCAGAACGCTCCGCTGGGGCGGGCCGTGATTGGCGGGTTGTTACTGGCCACCTTTACGACGCTGCTTTTCGTACCCGTCGTATTTAGCTATCTGGCGAAAAACCGCACCGAAGCCGAAATGGCCGAAGAGAAGGAACTGGCTGAGATGGAAGTTTGATGAGTGGGCAGTTTTCAGTTTACCGTTCTCTGTTACCTGCGAGAGCAACAAATTTTTTAAACAGAAACGGTAAGTCATGAAATCTACCCATTGAAAACAGAAAACTGTAAACAGAAAACTAGTATATAGATCATGAAGAGAAATCTCTGGATATGGCTGATTCCGGTGGGATTATTGGCTTTATTCTTCTTCGTAGGCGTATTACCCCGAATCAGAAATCAGCAGGAACTGCACGCCGAAAGCGACGCTGCCAAAAATCGCCTGCCCCTGGTGAACGTCGTCATCGCGAAACGTACCGCCGACACCACGGGACTGACCTTGCCCGGACAGATCATGCCGTACCGCGAAACGCAGGTATACGCCCGTACGCAGGGTTTTTTGCGGCAACGTTTGGTCGATATTGGATCGAAAGTAAACCGGGGCAGCTTACTGGCCACGATTGAAGCTCCTGAATTGGATCAGGACATTCTGAAAGCTCAGGCGGATATGAAACTGGCTCAGGTGAATCTGGATCGCGTGAAAAGCGTGACGCTTCCCGGAGCCGTTTCGCAACAGGATGTGGATACCCGTCAGGCGGGCTACGAAGTAGGCCGGGCGGCGTTACGTCGGCTCGAAGCCCTGAAGAGTCTGCAACAGGTACGGGCTCCTTTCAATGGAATTATAACGGCCCGGAATGCGGACGTAGGAGCGTTGATTAATACGGGCAATATTCCCCTGTTTACGGTATCTCAACTGGATACCCTGCGGGTGTACATCGACGTACCTCAGACGTATTACCAACTCGTAAAAATCGGACTGCCCGCTACGGTGAAGGTGCCCGAACTGGGTAAAAGCTTCACGGGTAAAGTGGTGCGTACCTCGGGTACGCTTCGATCGGCCTCGCGTACGTTGCTGACGGAAGTAGCCATTCCCAATCGCTCTGGCGAGTTAGTTGCTGGTTTGTACGGACAGGTAACGCTGGACGTACGGGCGATTAACCCTCCCGTACGGATTCCGGCCAACACGCTGCTGGTTACGCCCGAAGGCTCCCGGGTCGTCATTGTTTCTTCCAACGGTCAGGTGCATTTTCAGCCCATCACGATTGGACGCGATTTTGGTACGAGCCTGGAAGTACTGGATGGATTACAGGGCAGCGAACGCCTGGTAGCCAACCCATCCGACGGCCTCAAAGAAGGAGGCATGGTACGCGTAAAATAAGTTTTCAGTTTGCGGTTTTCTGTTTTCAGTGGAATACTCACCTGCAAACCGCAAACTGAAAACTGCCTCAACTTCCCAAAGTTTTTACCGAACGTATGAATTGTTTATTGAAAATCAGTGGGTTGCTTTTGCTGGTGACCAGTATGGTTACGGCACAGACGCCCACCAGTCGACCTTTTGCCGATCCGGAACTGGATAAACTCATCGAGGCCGGACTCAATTTCAATCCTGATATACGAAATGCCCTGAGTCGGGTCGAGGAAGCCCGCGTACGCGTACGGGTGGCCGAGTCGTACCTGCGACCTGTAGTTCGGGGGAATCCGGGCATTCAGACGCAAAGTCTTTCGCCCAACCGGCCCGTTCAGTTTACCAACGTACGGGCGGTGCGGGTACAACTGACGACGTTTCAAATTCCCATTGATGCCAGTTTCGAACTGGATTTATTCGGACGAATCCGGCAGACCGTGCGTCTTTCCGAAGTGCAGACGCAACTGAGTGAGGCCGATGTTCGGATTGCCCGTTTGGCGGTAGCCGCCGAAATTGCCCGTCTCTATGCTCTGGTACGCTCCAACGATGCCGAACAAACAGTTTTCGAGCGAACCTTGTCCGCCCGGGATTCCGTACTGGCGGTGGTTCGCGAACGATTCCGGATTGGCCTGACCAGCGAAATCGACGTCCGCCGGGCCGAAACGGAGATTGGTAATCTGCAAACTCAACGTACTGCTTTGCAACGGAGTCGTCACGAGTTAACCAATGGACTAGCCATTCTAACGGGTCAGGATGCAGGGACTTTCACCCTGCCGCCGGCTACGTTACCCCCATACCCAACGCCAACGTACGCCAATATTACGGTTGATTTACTACAGAACCGTCCTGACATTCAGCAGTCGAATGTACAGGTATCGGCAGCAGATATTAACGCGGATATAGCAAGAAAAGCCCTGAAACCTCGGATCAACGTAGGCGGTTCGGGTGGTCTGATCAGTGGTAGGATTGGTGATCTGGTGCTACCGTCCAGCTATACGTATACGGTTGGAGCCACGGCTAGTTTCCCGATTTATGAAGGTCGGCGAAACCGGGAAAACATTAACTTAGCCCAGCAGCAGATACAAACGGCCCGCACGTCGGTGGATCAGCGAGTGGTGACGGCCCAACGCGAAGCCGAAGTGGCCCTGGATAACATCCGTGATCTGGAAACCCAGATTGGCAATCAGCAAAGCGTCATTGAAACGGCTCGTAAAACCGAGCAACTCGTGCGGGAAGTGTACGGAAAAGGTCTGACGACGTACCTCGACGTACTCGATGCCCAACGTACGTCGCTGGATGCTGAACGACAACTGGCTCAGTTACAGGGACAACGGCTGGTATACGCCGTGGCTTTGTGGAAGGCTTTGGGTGGACAGTAGCTTGGCCTTAGACTGAAATCCATGGCTATGAAAGAAATCAAACCTACGGCTCTTGGTCGTTAGCCAAGGGTAGGGAGGAAGCAACAAAAAGGATCGAAGCTCGCTTCGGTCCTTTTTTAATACCAAAAGGGTTAAGTATTTTTCAGAAAAAATGGTATTTATCCATAGGGAAACGCTTAATCTTCCGAAGGCGTTGGTCGAATCGATTACATTAAATACTTTTGCAGGTCGGAAGAAAAAACGTACCTATCCGTGTCAAAACACCGCGTTTTTTCTCTTAATAGATTTAACCAGCAGAATGGTCTTACCCGCCGTTTGAACCTTCGGCCCACCGAATGAACGATCCTATAAATGTCAATTCTTACCGTTTTTTACATTAAACTGCTTTTGAACGTAGGATTAACCGCCGGAATCATCTGGACGGTTAAGAAAGCAACCCTCATTCAGCAATGGCAGCAAAAAAACGACACCCTTGCCTTTAGTCTGGGTTTTCTTATCCTGCGGCTGATTCCCTGGGTCATGATTTTTCTCGTGATCAATGAGGTGCCTCGTGGAGACGTTCCCTTCTTTTTCTATAAAGCCGAAGGAGCAAAGGCCGGAGGATTTGTGTACCGGGATTTCTGGTCGTATCACGCTCCCTTGTTTGCGTACATCATCAGTCTGCCGCTCTGGCTCTGGCATAATTCCCGAGCCATTGTTCTGTTGATGGTCCTGATGGAAACGCTCATTTTGTGGGGCACGTACCGGACTTACAAACCCGAAAAGTCGAATGCCTTACAGGCCAGCCTGATTTACTGGATGTTACCGGCGTCGTTTATGTACATCCTTATCGATGGACAGGAGGAAGTCTGGTTTTGGGGTTTGGCTCTGCTCATGTGGCGGCACGTCAAAAAAATTCCGAGGATTACGAAGTAGGGCTGGGCGTCATTTTTGCCATCGCCCTGCTGACCACCAAAGCGACGTTTGTCTTTTTCCTGCCCCCGCTGCTCATTAGCGTACGCCGTCCGATCAAAATGCTGCTGGTCATGGCCGCCATCGGATTACCCGCTCTGGCGTTTCTCTACTGGCGAATCGGCGACTTATTCCTTATGCCCATTCAGCATACCGAGCAACTGATGACGCCGAACCTGTTTTCCATTACCCGGCCTGTCATCGAGCTTTTCGTGCACATTGATACCAGTAATTCGACTCTGGTTAACTGGCTGGGACTAATCACCACCATGCTCCTGGTTTCGTATCTGGCGTATCGGGGTCGCGTTAATCCGCTGACGCACACGCTACCTGCATTGTTCATTGCCACATTTGCCTGTATGATGATCTTTCAGGCCAGTGCCCCCGGAGCGTACCTCATTGCGTATCTGCTGGCTGTCGTTTTCGATATTGTTGACCTGCGGAATAACAAACACCTCACAATCTTGTTAGTACTGAGCTGGCTCACGGTAGTACAGCCCTTTGTAAACGTATACATTAAGCAACCGGATTATACCCGGTTTGGTATGCTGACCAATCCCGTATATCTGTTCGACTGGCTGCTACAGGTACTCAACGTAGCCTGTTTTTTCTGGCTGGTTTCCCGAACGGCCACTAAAATTGTTACTCCTAAACATTTGACGCCAGCATGAGTGTTGTTTTGGCCAAACTGATTATTAGCCTGGGCTGTATTCTGCTGGTAGGTATTGTGCTGTACTTCAGGCCCCCAATTACGGCAGGGCTGAAAACGAAACCTGTAGCCGGTGTACTCGGCGTGAGCTGGCTGCTGCTCCGGGTGTTTCCCTTTCTGGTGATTTATCTATGGGCGAATCAGGAGCCTACTTCCGATGTGAACGGCTTCTGGGACGAAGGTAGTAAAGCTTCGATGGGCCAAATGGTATACCGCGATTTCTGGTCCCCGTATTCCCCTTTGTATGCCTATTTCTTAGGTATGTGGCTGAAAATCTGGTACAATCCCCGCATGATTGTCCTGACCATGGCTCTGATGGACGGGGTTGCTTTGGTACTGACTTATCTCTTTTATAAAGACCGCTACAGTAAGGAAGATTTACTCTTCAAGGCCCTCCTGTACCTGTTACTGCCCGGCTCACTCGTTTTGTGCGTGGTTGGAGCCCAGGAAGACATCTGGATGTGGCTGTTTGTTGTACTGGCCTTTCTGGTTCGCAAACGCTGGGGGGTCATTGGTTACAGCCTCGTCATGGCTCTGGGTGTACTAACCACCAAGGCCATTTTTGGACTGGCTCTGTTCCCGCTCTTTCTCATTGAAAAAGAAAAAATCCGTTTTCTGATTCCCATCTCACTGATTGGAGCCCTGTCGGTAGCCATTCTGTATCATCTGGTAAAACTGGAATTTTTGCAGCCGCTCGATGAAGCGAATGTATTACGGGCTCCCAACTTGCTTTCGGTCATCAATCCCTGGACGTTTGATTCGATTGGTACCGGAGCGAAAGCCTGGAACTGGCTCGGACTGGTAGCCACCATTAGCATCGGTTGTCTGACGGCCTGGCGGATGCGGAATCAGCCGGTGAATGTGATGCTGGCCCACCTCTGGGTAGCCATGTATGGTCTGATGATGATTGCCCAGCAAAGTGCGTATAGTAATTATCTGTTCCTGTTTTTGTTGCCGCTGGTGTTTGAAGTAATGGACTGGGCTAACCTTCGACAGGTCATTCTCCTGTTCATCTTTAACGTATTGTCGGTGATTCACCCCTCGTACTGGTGGCGGATGGGCATGCCTAACTACGCGACTCCTGCCGATATTTTCGGCCTGCAAGCCCGCACCATTGATTACGTGATTCAGGTGGGCGTTGTGGTATTAACGGGCTATTTCATTAACGTAGCTTTTCCCCGCTCCGAAAAAAAAAGTACAGCACCGCTCAATAGTACCTCCCATACATTCCCTATAAGCGAGACCTTTCTTTAGTTGTTGGCATGAGTCAGAAACGTAATTTCCCCAATCTGAACGGCGTACGATGTATTGCGGCGGTGTCCGTATTGATCCATCACCTCGAACAGGCGAAGGAAGCGTTTGACCTGCCCAATATTTACCATTTGACGGTTGTCAAACACGCGGGCCGTTTGGGCGTAGGTCTTTTTTTCGTACTCAGTGGCTTTCTCATCACGTATCTACTGTTGCAGGAAAAAGGTAATTTTGGCGACATTTCTGCTCCCAAATTTTATCTGCGACGCGTATTCCGGATCTGGCCCATTTACTTTCTGATCGTCGGACTAGCCCTGTTTGTCTTTCCGCATGTGCCCCTGATGTATTTTCCCGGAGCCAACGAAGTCGCTTCCCAGCACGTTGCGGAACGAATCACGCTACTGGCTCTGGTACTGCCCAACTACGCGTTCGTCCTGTATAACATTCCCTACTGGGCCGCTCAGGCCTGGTCGATTGGGGTGGAAGAGCAGTTTTATTACCTCTGGCCCTGGATCATCAAATACCCCAAACGGACCTTTTTGATTGTAACCCTCTTCATGCTGGCGACCGTCGGATTACTTGCTTTAGGCGTATACCTGCTGGATGGAACCGAAGCCCAGAAGAAAGATTCCGTACTGACGTTCATTGGCCAGTTTCGCTTACTCATCATGGCCCTGGGTGGGGGTGGAGCTTATCTGGTGTATACCAATCGGACGCGATTCCTGTCCGTTCTTTACCGGAAAAATGTGCAGGTTACGGTATACGTACTCTTCCTGATCTGCTTTTTGTCGGGGGTACACATTCCGGCTTTCATGGAAGTGTATGCCTTCTTCTTCTGCTTTTTCGTACTGAATGTGGCGACGAATCCCGACAGTATTATTTCGCTGGAAAACCCGGTCGTCAGCTACATCGGCAAGATATCTTACGGACTATATCTCTACCATGTTGCCATTTCGGTATTCCTGATTAATGTCCTCAATACGTATGCTCCGGGTTTGTCTACTACGGCCTACAACCTGATTTTGTACCCTGCTGTATTCGGCTTGTCCATTCTGGTTTCTTACCTCTCGTACGAGTATCTGGAAAAACCGCTGCTCGTTTTCAAAGACAAGCGATACGGACGTTAGGGGCTCATTCTATCGTGTCGGAATACAGCCAAGGCTTTCGTAGGAAAGCTCCGTTTCCTAAGCGAAGTAAGTAATTCAGCTTAACGCCTGTCTACTCCCTTAGAATCAGTCCATTATTTTTCTATTATAGAGGGTCGTACTACTTAGATTAGATCATATAGCGTACTGGGTGTAGAATGAGACGGAATTCCGAAGATGAATCAAACGTAGTAAGGCTACCCTTCAGAAGCAGAATAGCGGCCCTTGTGAACGCTGAAACATCCTCCCTTTACTGGATCACTGGTAAGTCCGACATGCGATAAAATTTCAGGTGCAGTGAATCGGCTGTTTGCAGCATTTGCCGAAGTACCTGTACATCAAAACCGTATTGTTCCGGCTTGGGGGGCGAGAAAAAGGGTTGATGCCCAAAGAGTAACACGGCTTTTCCCCGCGTTTTGGCCCGAACCAGAGCCGACCGAAGTTCCGCTACACTCAAATTTGCACTGGTATCGAACAGCAGGGCATCCACGCTGCGTTGCTGATCAAAGTCATAATAAATCTGAGGTAGCCATTGGGGGGAAAGATGATAAAGCCGGAAGCCTTTGTAGGAGCGTTCTGCCAGGGCCACGTCCCGCAGGATTCGAAAACCGGAAGCCTCCAGTACGGAATCGACGCGGGCATTATGATTGCCGCCGGGATGAGCGTACGAAGTAGGGTGGAAGCCCGCTTGTTGCAAATACGAAATCCCGGGCCGAATTTCCGTATTCAGATAACCTTCTACGCCCAGATTCTGTATCATTTCCGTGGAGATGCCGTGAATGGTACCGTGAAAACCAATTTCGTGCCCATCCTGCTGAAGCGTTTTCAGTATCCTCACTTCTTCATTCGTCAGCGAATCCGGACAATTTACGTAGAACGTCACCTTAGCCTGGTATTGATTCAGTAAGGGACGTAAAGCCATCCAGTCGCTGAAAAAGCGATCGTCGAAGGAAAGGGCAATCCCCGCCCGTTCCGGATGCTGGGTTGTGGATTGACAGCCGGGCAATAAAAAAAGCAGTATAACAACAAAAGTCCAGCGGCCCATGTGAAGCATTAGTTAGGCAAATGTTAAGGATTTTGCGGAAAAATCCGGTTCATGTAAAGATTATATAAACATCGCAAAAGCAACAGCTTGATCGGGTTTACGCCTCTATACATTTGCCCGGCCTATACGAACCAATCAATCTGTTACGCTCACTATGACTTTACTCTGGTTGAAAAAACACCAGCCTCGCCAGGGCTGGACCGGACGTTTTTTGTGCTTACTTTTCTTTCTCGGCACTAGTATCTATTTCCAGTTGGCCGCTCAGGCTACCGACGCTTCCATTTCCGGCGTTGTGAAAGATGAAAAAGGCGAGGCCCTGCCCGGGGCCGCCGTAACCGTTCGAAACGAAGCAACCGGTTTTACCACGGGTACGCTGACCAATGCGAAAGGGGAGTACGCCCTTCGGCAGTTGCCGCTGGGTAAGCCCTACACCGTCACGGTAACCTTCATTGGCTTACAAACGGTGAAAGAAACGGGGTACTCACTCAATTATGGCGATAACCTGAACGTAAACGTCAGTCTACAATCGTCTAATACGGAATTGAAAGAAATCGTAGTTTCCGAACGCGGCTACACCAAGGAAGTCCGGCAGGCGGGAGCAGCTACGTCGATTACAGCGGCTCAGATCAAAAACTTACCCAATGAAGGCCGGAGTTTTACACGACTCAACAACCTGTCTCCCCTGCAGGGCGGCGATAATTTCAGCTTCGGCGGCCAGCGTTCGACGGGTACTAACGTGACCATTGACGGGATGAATGCCCGCAATAGCTGGACTAACGGGCAGGTTTCCGCTGGCCCTTATGCCATTTCGCTGGAAGCCATTCGCGAATACAAAGTCATCACCAACGATTACGACGTTACGCAGGGCCGTCAGTCGGGCGGGGCCGTGAGTGCCGTCACCAAAAACGGAACTAACAAACTGGAAGGTTCGGCTTTCCTGTACTTCCGTAACAACACATTGTCGAGCCAGTACACCATTCAGGGAGCGGATCGCAAGCAGAACTTTACCAATTTTCAGTCGGGATTCAGCCTGGGTGGCCCGATCATCAAGGATAAACTTCACTTTTTCGTAGCCTACGATCGGCAGGATGCCAGCGAGCCGCTCATTATTGCCGACATCAATTCATCCGCGGATGAGCTACGGTACGGCATCACAAAAACCAATCTGGAACGGCTGGTGAAGGTAGCCCAGGAAAAATACGGCGTTACGGGGCAGCAATTCGGCCAGTTTCCCAAGAAGTCAACGGCCAATACGGCTTTTGCACGCCTCGACTGGCAGCTCAATGCCAAGCACAAACTGACGCTACGCGGCAACATGACCCACTACGTGGCTCCGCTGAACGATGGTGACAACTCGAACATCAACTTGCTGGAATCCTACGCGAACCTGAAAGACGTATCGGTAACGGCCATGGCGGCGTTGCGTTCCACGCTGAAACCTCGACTGACGAACGAATTCAAGGTGCAGTACCTGTATTCCTACAAACCCGTTACGCCCCAGGGTTATCTGCCGTTTCAGAATATTCCCCGGGCGATTGTCAACGTTACCTCGCCATTCCCCACGGAATCCAATCCTAACGCCACGCAGACGAAAACGGTACAGTTCGGCGGACAACGATATTCCCCCGAATTTAACCGGATGCACCAGTTACACCTGAGCAATACGGCCTACTGGAATACGGATAAATTCAACTTCACCTTTGGTACGGACAACATGATTACCACCATGGAGACGTATCTGTCGAGTGAACAAAACGGTCGATTCTTCTTCAACAGCATTGATGATCTGGAGGCTCTGCGGCCGTATCGGTACGCCCGCGAAGTGCCTTTGCAGGGGCAACCCATCGTGAATCAGAGTGTACTGGATATTTCCGTTTTCGGACAAGCTGATTTTTACCCGCATCCGGACCTGAACCTGGCTCTGGGCGTACGCTACGATGCGACGGCGTTTCTGACGGGTGGACAGCTCAACGAAACCGTGAAACGAACGCTGGGCATTCGCACGGACGTGAAACCCGAGGACTGGAACAACATTCAACCCCGTTTTCAGGCTACCTGGGATATTGGGGGCAAGCGTCAGAATGTCCTGAAAATTGGAGGCGGGTTATTCTCCGCTCAACCGCACTACTACGCTCAGGTCAACAACATTCAGAACAGTGGACTGATGGTCGGTTCCGTGGATGTAACGGGTGCTCAGGTTCCCGTACCGGAATTTAGTAAGTACCGTCAGGACGTTTCGACGGTGCCGGGTATTCCGGCGGGTGGAAAGTACGTGTCTACCATCAACGCCGTTAACCCGAGCTTCCAAGTACCGACGACGTTCAAGGGTAACGTGAACTTCAACCACTTTATCGGCGAACGCATCCGGGTGGGACTCAACGCCATCTGGGCAAAAACGATTCATAACTACGTCTACGTGGATCGTAACCTGAAGGATAATCCGGAATTCAGAATTGCCAATGAAGACAATCGCGGCGTTTTCGTTCCCGCCGAAACCATTACGGCCAAGGGAATCACGGACTGGCAGAATTCCCGGAAAACGACCGAAGTAGGGCGGGTACTGGAATTGATCTCGACGGGTATTTCCGATCAGTTTACCCTGGTGGCCGACGCGGGTATCAAACTGGGAAAAGACGGTTACGTGAACATGAGTTATACACTCAACTCCACGAAAGATAACTCTTCCTATAGCTGCTGCGTGGCGAATACCTCAACGTTCCTGCCCGTGAAAGATGATCCACGGAGCTTGAGTTATGGCTACGCCGATACGCATTTCCGGAACAAAATCGTGGTAAATGGAGCAACGCCTTCCTGGAAAGGATTCCAGCTCGGGGCTACGGTAATTGGCGTGGGCGGTACCCGTTATAACTTCCTGGTAGGCGGCGGTACGAGTCTGAACGGTGATTTTGTACTGACGAATGATCTGGCCTTTGTATTCGATCCGAATAGTCCGACAACGCCGGAAAACGTTCGCCAGGGCATGGGCGATCTGCTGAACAACCCCTCGGTAGACCAAAGTGTGAAAGACTACATCAAATCCAGTCTGGGTAAAGTGGCCGAGCGAAACGGCGGAATCAACCCCTTTGCCACGACGGTGGATTTACGCTTGAACAAAGCTTTTAAACTCGCCGAAGGTCAGAAGCTGGAGTTTTCGGCGGATGTCTTTAACTTCATGAACGTACTCAACCGGGACTGGGGCCGGAATTATAACCGTGGTAATACAAACCTGCTGAATATTAACGCTTTCAATCAGGCAACCCGTCAGTATGGCTACGCCGTACAGAACCTGGGTACGCGTCCGATTGGCGGTACACCCTGGCGGATTCAGCTTGGCCTGCGGTATTCGTTTCAGTAAGTATTCAACAGATCTTAATTTCCGCCCGGGCTTTCGAGTCCGGGCGGATTTGCCTTTTTATTCGATGAAACAGCTGCTTAGCCTCGTACTGGTGGGCCTGTGTGTTACGGGTTTCGCTCAGAAAAAATTGCACAAACTTGCTATCCCAACGGTAGCCAAAGCTCAGGAATTCTGGCACTACACGCCCCAACACCGGCCTTTTCTGAGTGCACACCGGGGGGGAGCCCGGCCCGGCTTTCCGGAAAACTGCCTGGAAACGTTCGAAAACACGCTCGAACATACGTATGCGACCTTCGAGATTGATCCACGCCTGACGAAAGACAATGTAATCGTACTCCTGCACGATGCTACGCTGAACCGGACCAGCAACGGAACGGGTAAACTCCGGGATTATACCTGGCAGGAAGTGCAGCAATTTCGATTGAAAGATTCGGAAGGCAAGCTGACGGATTTTCGAATTCCTACGTTGGAGGACGCCATTGAATGGGCCCGCGGGAAAACGGTACTGATTCTGGATTACAAGGACGTGCCTTTCGATAAAACGCTGGAAATCATTCGTAAACACCAAGCCGAGGCCTTCGTGATGGTGACGGTTCATACCGCTAAAGACGCTCAATACTACCACCAGCGAAACCCGGACATTCTCTTCGAAGCCTTTGTTCACACGGAAAAAGCCCTGCACGAATACGAAGCCGCGGGTATTCCCTGGAAGCAGGTCATGGCGTACATCGGCTCCCAGACCAAACCCGAACACCCGGCTCTGATTGAAGAGTTACACCAACGCGGGGTGATGGTGATGGTTGCCGCTGGTCCGGTATACGACAAGGAATACAAAGCTGGGAAAACAGACGTGTATCAGACGATTCTAAAAGCAGGAGCCGACCTGATCGAAACTGATTTGCCGATCCAGGCGAATCAGGGGATACAGCCGATGCTTCCGAAGAGGAGTGATAAGGATGCGTTTTTTAAGTAAGGAATGGTCTCGCTTTAAAAACCGTCTGGGATTGATCCTTTCCTAACAAAACCCGGCCTTTTCCGTACCTTCGTCTTTTTCAGTGAGACCATTTTTCCATGATACGAACCGTTATTTTTGATATGGACGGGGTGATTGTTGACACCGAACCCGTTCACCGTTACGCTTTTTTCAAGCATTTTGACGAATTAGGCCTGCACATTACCGACGAAGAATACGCCACCTTCACGGGCCTTTCTACCCGCAACGTCTACCAGAAACTCAATGAAGCCTACAACCTGGGGGAAGATATCGAATCATTCGTGCTGCGGAAGCGGGCTATTTTCAACGATGCGTTTGATGAAAAAGAAGATCTGGATTTGCTCGACGGCGTACGGACGCTGATTGAAGACCTGCACGAACACGGGTTTCAGCTCATTCTCGCTTCCTCGGCGGCCAAGGTGACGATTGCCCGGGTATTCAAACGTTTTGGTCTGGACCCGTACTTTTCGGACAAGGTGAGTGGCGAAGATTTCGTTCGATCGAAGCCCGATCCGGCGATTTTTGAGCACGCGGCCGCTCTGTCTAAAGCTCCCAAATCGGAGTGTATCATCATCGAAGACTCGAATAACGGCGTAAAAGCGGCTCGGGCGGCGGGGATTTACTGCATTGGCTACAACAGCGAGCATACGGCCCTGCAGGATTTGAGCGAAGCCAATCAGGTAATTAACCATTTTTCGGAGTTGAACGCCGAAAAAATCCGGGCGATTGTAACGGAATAGGAACGTACTGAACGTTCATTTTCAGAAAGGACGAGTAGTACCACTCGTCCTTTTGTCATTGGGTGAAAGCAAAGTCCGCGTACCTTTGCCCAGATTCCATCTCATCTGCTCGCTATGAAACTTTCTTCTCTATGGGCTCTGCTATTGCTTGGGCTACTGACCAGTTGCGATCTTTCGCTTTTTGAACCAACGGATTATCCGCCCAGCCCCACGAAGCTGAATGGACCTAAAGCCCGTACGCTGGCGAGTAAACCGATTGCCCTTAAGGAAATAGATACCCTGTCGTTAACCGGGACCAGAGCCCTGATCATCACTCCGTATGCGTTGATGCTTTCCGACTCAGTGACGTATGCCCTTCGCCGTTTTCCCCAGTCTACGCAACCTGCTAAGCAGCCGCTGGAAGCTTTGTTCTCCGATGATGCAGGAACGATATGGGCCATCGACATGGACGCTACCGTAGGTTATAGCCTACATCGCTACACCGGAGGAGCCTGGGTAAAAGAAGGAAACTTACCCTTTGATGTAAAGTTATATTTAAACGAAGTAGTGAAAGCTACTGCTGAAGAACACTGGTTTCGGACTAACAAGGGTCTGGTAATTTGGGATGTGAAGGAACAGAAAGGCCACCTGGTGGAAGAAACCAGTGAACGACTTTTTACGAAAAACTTTTCTTTAAAATCCGATAATCAGCAACTACAGATTTACAGCAATACAAACCTATCCCAGCCGGTGGCGGAGTACGATTTGTCGCAATTTCTCTACACGCGTAAAGGCATTAAAAATTCCTTGTTTGGTGTGTTCGAAGACGCCAATCGTACGCTATGGTTAGTGGTGAAGGATGGCCGTTGGGATGGGGTACTGATGAAATTCAATGGACAAACGCTGGAAAAATTAGCTCTGATTCCGGTGAGTAATTACGATTCCGGGCGATCCGTTACCGATTTTGTGCTGGATGCAAAGGGTAATTTGTGGATGAACGTCGATGGCGTTCCGTACTACTACAGTACCTACGGGCAGTGGATCTATCCGCAGATGGAGCAGTCTTTACGGATTTTCAACGATACGGAAGGAAATCTGGTGGGTATAAAACCGGGTAAGGTTTACCGACTGGAAATCTAAATCGGATAAAATTCCGCTACTCCTTACGAAAACGGACCGCTGGTGAAGCGGTCCGTTTTCTGTTTTAATTAAAAAGGAATCAGATAACCCAGAGACAAGGTTGCGTGCAAGTCACCGAGGGCATCCGACTTGTAAAAACCTTCCGAAAAATCCCCTAACAGATAATGACCACGGGCTTCCAGGAAAATCTGTCCCTTCGGCAGGTTATGGGCTACGCCAATACCGGCTACGCCCGAAAATTGGGTACGTTCGGCGAAATCCCAATCAGATAGGTCATTTTTGAACTTCGTTCCTGCCCGTTCAGAAGTTGTATTCAGTACATAACTTCCCATTACCCCGGCATTGACAAAAAACTGCGTCTGATTACCGAATGAAAAACGAAACAGTAAGGGAATGTCTATACTGGAAGACGTAAACGTGTAGGTATCATTGAATTGTTTCGCCTTCAAAGCATTGTGATTATAGAGAATTTCCGGCTGGAAGGAGACCACATTTCCCAAAGCAGCATTGAATACAATGCCCGCATGATAGCCCGGAGCAAAACTCAGTTCGGCATCCGTATTGTTATTGAGTTGCGTTGTATAATTACCCCCCGCTTTGATCCCGATGTAACTTCTGCCGCGGAAATCACCCGTTGTGGCAAAACTGGTTTTCTCGGGTTTTGAGCGAGTAGGTTCCGTCCTGGTAGGAGTGGTAATGATCGAAGTCGTAGGCTTGGCATTGGCCCGGTCGTAAATTTCCTGCATTTCCTTCGTCACTGGTCGCGAAGAGGGGCTAGCGGGTTGGCTCTGAGCCAGCAGGGAGAAATTTACCATACTCAGACATCCGAGTAGAACAAATGATTTCATAACGTACTTTGATAAAGTTGAAAGAATGTACCGGCTACTTAGTCGGAAAAAGCAGGCAGAAGCAAACGCCTACCTATCAATTTACGGCAAAGCCGCCCGAACGGTTTATGAAAGTTTTATTTTTGGGTGTTGGCAACGTGAAACCAGTCCTATAATTCTAACTATACGCATTGCTATGGCAATTGTTTTAATTACCGGAGCGACGGGTGGCCTGGGCCGCAGCGTAACGCAGCAATTTCTTCAGATGGGCCATACGGTGGTGGCTGCCGTACGCGATCCACAGAGCATGCCTACGCAGGAAGGCTTGCATCCGTATACCCTGGATGTATCGGACGAACAGGCTTGTCGGCAGTTTGTCGAAAACACCGTAGCAGAACACGGAGCCATCGATGTAGCAGTACTGTTAGTGGGTGGCTTTGCGATGGGGACGTTACTTGATACGGATTACGCCGCCGTGGAAGCTCAGTTGAAGATTAACTTTCAGTCGGCGTATCAGGTCGCACGCCCCGTCTTTGAGCAGATGAGTCAGCAGGCCAACGGTGGCCGCATTGTACTGATTGGTTCGCGTCCGGCTCTGGACCCTACGGCGGGACAGCACGTGGTGGCGTATGCTTTGTCGAAATCGCTGGTGAACAGTCTGGCTGATTTGATTAACGCCGCGGGCAAGAAGAAAAATGTGGTTGCGACGGTTGTCGCCCCCAGTACCATCGATACGCCCAGCAATCGGAAAGACATGCCCGATGCGGATTTTAAAACTTGGATCAATCCGGCTGAACTCGCGGAAATGATCGCCTTCGTGAGCCTGGGAGCGGGAAAGACCTTACGCGAACCGGTCCTAAAAGCGTACGGGCAGGCCTGAAATTGGGGTCAGACTCTGGCTGGAATGAGTTTTTTGGTAATACTATTCAGCAATTACGCTTTAACCTTAAAATGAATACAGTCATGAACGAGACAACGCTTAAAGGAAACTGGAACGAACTGAAGGGCAAAATCAAACAAGCCTACGGAGACCTCACCGACGATGATCTGACTTACGAAGAAGGTAAAGAAGACGAACTCTGGGGCCGACTCCAGCAAAAAACGGGTAAGACCAAAGACGAGATCAACAAAAAATTGCTGATCTGTAGTAAATACTTTTAGTTGAAAAGCCGGAGCCGGGAGGTTCCGGCTTTTTGTTTGTACGGAGAGAAGATCAATCAATAAACGTGTAAGTTCGTACCCGGTACGCCCAGTGAATCGCTGCAATACCGATAAATTGTTCTGGAAACGTTTAACGTAATGAATCGCTTGAAATCAGTCCTTCAAAAGTCCATTCTTATTTTCCTCGGGTGCAGTGTACTAACGGCCTGCAATGATGCTCCAAAATCTTCTAGTGAAGCAAAAGACAGTCCGGCAGCCACGTCGGTTTTGCACTATACCGTCGTCAAAACGCATCCGCACGATACGAATGCGTTTACTGAAGGTTTACAGATGTACGACGGGAAACTGTATGAAAGTACGGGCTCGCCGAAAGAATTGCCCCAGACGGAGTCCATCGTTGGCGAAGTGGATTTATCTTCAGGAAAAATACAAACCAAAGTTGAGCTGGACCGCGATCAATACTTCGGCGAAGGAATTGTCTTCTTAAAAGACAAGCTTTACCAATTGACCTATCTTTCAAAAAAGGGTTTTGTCTACGATGCCCGGACTTTCAAGCAACTGGGGACGTTCAGCTTTCCCAGTAAAGAAGGCTGGGGGCTGACCACCGATGGTACGTACCTGATCATGAGCGATGGTACGCAAAACCTGACCTATCTGGACCCTACTACTTTCACGGTTGTAAAAGTACTAACGGTAACCGATGAACAGGGTGCCGTGATTAATCTGAACGAGCTGGAATACGTCAAAGGCTATATTTATGCGAATGTGTACACGACTGCTACGGTTGTGAAAATCAATCCGCAAACGGGTCAGGTAATGGGTAAAATGGACTTAAGCTCCTTACAACAGGATGCAAGAACGAAGTACCCACAAGCTCTGGAGATGAACGGAATTGCTTTTGACTCTTCCTCAGGAAACTGGTATGTGACGGGAAAACTCTGGTCAACTATTTACGAAATAAAGGTGACTCCTTAACCAAGGCCGTTCCTCTGGCAGAAAGCCAATGACTAATACGGATCTTTTTCAGAAATGAGTATTCGCCTAATAAATCACTTTCAAAGGCTTATTTGCAAAAATTATCTTTTCCTACGTAGAAAAATTTCCGTACTCCCGCAAACTTCGGGCAATGCTCTATTTTTGTATCTATGAAACGTTTGCTTCCTCTGGGTACCGCTCTTCTGGTATCGCTTGCCTCGTACGCTCAAAAACCTTTTACGACGGGTAATCAACGCTGGGCCGACTCGGTCTTTGCTCGTCTCACCGTCGATGAAAAAATTGGCCAGCTCATGATGCCCCGGGCCAATTTTACCAATCAGCCTTACGATCAGGAAAAACTCAAAAGCTGGGTACGCGACTACAAAGTCGGCGGTTTCGTCTGGTTCGCCAATCAGCCCTACCGACAAACGTCGATGATCAACGACTTACAGGCCATTTCCACCGTACCCATGATGATGGGCGAGGATTTGGAATGGGGCCTAACCATGCGACTCGACAGTACCGTTCGCTACCCGTATGCACTCACGCTGGGAGCCATTCGGATGAACGACGACTGGTTTTACCGCATGGGCAAGCAAATTGGGGAGCAGTGTCGCCGGGCGGGGATTCACATCAATTACGCTCCCGTAGCGGACGTGAATAACAATCCCAAAAATCCCGTGATTGGTTTCCGCTCGTTTGGTGAAAACCGGGAGGAAGTCCTACGGAAATCGCAGGCCTATATGCGGGGAATGCAGGATGCGGGACTGATTACGACGGCCAAGCACTTTCCCGGTCACGGTGATACCGACGTTGATTCTCACGCGGACCTGCCCATCATTAATCATACACGGGCTCGGCTGGATTCGCTGGAACTGTATCCGTTCAAGCATTTGATTGAACGGGGCCTCAATGGCGTTATGATCGCTCACCTGAGTATTCCTGCCCTTGATCCTACGCCGAATCAGGCCTCGACGCTTTCCAAGCCCATCGTAACGGATTTGTTACGGAAAGAACTGGGTTTTGAAGGACTCATTTTTACCGATGCCATGGAAATGCAGGGCGTGGCCAAGCATTATCCGCCGGGTGTTGCGGGAGTAAAAGCCCTGTTAGCCGGGAATGATGTACTGGAGACGTTTACCGATGTGCCGGTGATGTTTCAGGCGATAAAAAAAGCCTTGCAATCGGGTGAAATTTCCCAGGCCGATCTGGACGATAAAGTACGCCGGATTCTGCGGGCCAAGGCCTGGCTAGGTCTGGACAAATACCAACCGGCTCCGCTGGCCCGATTGAGCGAAGACTTGAACCAGCCCCGTGCGGAAGCTTTAGCCCGTAAGATGGCCGAAGGCAGCATCACGGTCCTGCGGAACGAAGCGGGTACCCTGCCCATCAAAGATTTGATGCATACCAAAGTGGCTGCCATCAGCGTCGGGACGCCCGCTCAGGGGCCTGCCAATCCAACGGCTTTTCAGTCCATGCTGATGAATTATCTGCCCGTCGATACCTTCCGCGTGGATGCGAAAACCCCGGAGGCTCAACTGACGGCAATCAAAGAAAAACTGGCCGGATACGATCTGGTACTGGTGTCGCTGCATAGTCCCTTTATGCGATCGGCGAACGCCTGGCCCGAGCCGAGCCTGAAACTCGCCCGAAACTTTACGGGTCTGTCCAATGCTGCGTACCTGTTCTTCGGTAATCCCTACGTACTGAATCAATTGCCGGGAATTGAGCAAGCCAAAGCCCTGGTCGTTACGTATCAGGAAACGGCGGTGATGCAGGAACTGGCCGCTCAGCTGGTGGGCGGAGGGATCGGAGCCAACGGTCAGTTGCCCGTTACGGTAAATCCGAATTTCAAGTTTGGCGATGGCTTACGGGTGCAGCCGATGGGACGTTTTCAGTACGCAATGCCCGAAATGGTGGGCATCGATTCCCGTATTCTGAATGCGAAACTCGATTCCATTGTCAATCAGGGGCTCATGGCCAAAGCCTACCCCGGAGCTTCGGTACTGGTCGCTAAAGATGGAGCAGTGATCTTCAAGAAAGTCTACGGAAAACCGACCTACGAAAGTTCACAACTGGTTCGGGAAGGCGATTTATACGATCTGGCTTCGGTCACGAAAGTCAGCACCTCGGTACTGGCTCTGATGCGGATGCAGGATGAAGGCAAGTTTCGTCCGGATATGACGCTGGGTGAGCTATTCCCCAGATGGAAAAATTCCAATAAAGCCGACCTGAAGCTGATTGATATTCTAACCCATCAGGCGGGCCTGAAAGCCTGGATTCCGTTCTGGCAAACGGCTCTGGACTCTACCAGCGAAAGTGGCTGGAAACCGCGTACGTTCAGCACGGAGCAAAGCCGTCGCTATCCGATTGCGGTCGCTGATCACTTGTTTCTGCACCGCCGTTACCGCCGGGAATTGTTACGACAAATTGAAGAGTCGCCCGTTAAACCCAAGCAGGGCTACGTGTACAGCGATTTATCGTACTATCTCTATCCGCAGATTGTGGAGAAGCTGACGGGTGAAAAATGGGAAGACTACCTGAAAAATACGTTCTACCGGCCCATGGGTGCAACGACGCTCACGTACAATCCACGGGAACATTATCCGCTTGACCGCATCATCCCTACGGAGTATGATTCGCTGTTCCGGAAAGAACTCATTCAAGGTCGGGTACACGATGAAGGAGCTACGTTGTTGGGAGGTATCTCGGGCCATGCCGGTTTATTCGGTACCGCCAATGACTTGGCTAAACTGTACCAGATGTACCTGAACGGTGGCGTATACGGCAATCAGCGATTCATCAGCGAAAAAACCTTACACCAATGGACCTCGTATCCTTTCCCGGTGGAAGTAAACAGTCGTCGGGGCATTGGTTTTGATAAGCCCGACCGCAATCGTCCCGGTTTGTCCGGGCCTCCCTCGGCGAGTCCGGCAAGCTTTGGTCACTCGGGCTTCACCGGAACGTTCGTTTGGGTCGAACCGAAGGAAAAAATGCTGTACATCTTCCTTTCGAACCGCGTATATCCCACGCGGAATAATTCGAAGATTGGCCAGCTGAATATCCGCACCCAATTTGGTGAGATGATTTACGAAGCCATCCGCCAGTCTGCAGTCGTAGGATTTTAAGCGTTTGAACAGTAGCTATAAAAAAGCCCCGAAGCATACTGTCTCGCTTTTTATAGTCATTTGAATCTTATTTCATGATGTTACTACTCAGTCGGTACAGTTCAATTTCGGAAGTTTTGGCCGTCAGCTGAGCCTGAATGAGTCGGATCTGAGCGGCGATAAAATTTCGCTGGGCTTCCCGTAATTCCAGGGGTGTGGCCACGCCAATCTTGTACCGCTCCAGAGCAATACTAACGTTCTGCTCGGCGGTCTTGACATTAAGGGCTTCCAGGTCGAGCAGATTCAGGTTGTTTCGGTAGTTCTGATACGTCTGTTGCAGGGCCGCTTCAATCTGGACTTTCACGTCGGCTTCCTGTAGATTCGTAATTTCTTCGGTAATCTTGGCTCCCTGAATGCGTCGCCGTTGATTCAGCCCGTCGAAAATGACGGCCGCGACCTGAACGCCCCCCGTGAAGTTCGCATTGTATCCGCTTCGTACCCCAAAGCCGGAACCGCCGTTGCGGAGCAGGTTATAGGTATAGCCGCCCACCACGTTGACCGTAGGCCAGAGTAAGGCTTTCTGATTCCGAACGTCCAGATTGGCAATCAGACTGTTGTTGCGGGCCAGCAGGAGCTGCGGGTTTTCCCGTAAGGTCTGATCCCGTAACGATTCGTACACCAGATCACGGTTCAACAACAAGGTGTCATTCGGCACAAAATCCACATTCAGCGAACGGGCTAATAGTTGATTAAGCTGCGTTTTCGTGTTAACGTAGGTCAGTTTCTGAGCAATCAGGGCCGCGGTATCGGCATTGAAATCGACCTGAGCGGTGAGGTACTCCACTTTAGAGCCTTGCCCGATGTCGTAACGATCTTTGGCCAGCCGCCGCCGTTCCCGCGAAATGGTCAGGGCATCTTCCAGCGAACGAGACTGTTGTTTTTGCTGAACGGCCGAATAATACGCGTTGGTAACCTGAGCAATCGTCCCTTCAATCGTCACCTGAGCCTGCGATTCACCCGCCCGAACGAGTTCTTCCAGCCGGGCCTTAGTAATCTGCATACTTCGCCCGTTGAAGATGGTCCAGGTTAACTGGACGTTGGCGGCCACGTTTCGGTTAAAGATTCCTTGTTGAACCAGGGGCGGTCGTACGGCGTCAAAAAACCGCTGATTGGAAAAGTTAAAAAGTCCATTCGGCTGTATTAGCCCCGTGATGAGGGGTAACATACCGGCCGCCGCCCGGGTATTGTCGTTTTCGGCCAATCGTACCTGATTCTTGGCGACTTTAATCGAATAGTTCTTTTCCAACGCCAGCGTGATGGCGTCTTCCAGCGATAAAGATTCGGGAGCCGTCTGAGCAAAAAGAGAAAAGCAAAACGTAAAACAGCTGGCAAAGAGGGCTATTTTTTTATACATGGGGGTTAAGAGATACGGGACCGTGTCAATACATCCTCCGTCCCGATTTTGGTCTAGTTTCTCACAAAAAACGACTACTTCCACGAAGTTAGCCGTCCGGGAAGCCGTAGTTCAGGAATCTGAGATAAATCAAGCAAAAGTGGCGACGAAGATTTAAGAGCTAAGCCCAAAGTATCCAAGAACTTACGTTAATCCAGAATGATGATAGGAGGGTAGGGGTGCTTCATTGCGTTACAATCCAATTTGGGTGGTGCTTTTTACCTCTTCCATGACGAAAGAACTGCTCATGTGCGAAACGCTGTGCAAGACACTCAGTTTGCTCTGGTAAAACGTGTTATACGCCTCCATATCGGAAACAATGACTTTCAGTAAATAGTCAAAGTTGCCCGATACAACACTGCATTCGAGTACCTCAGGGAGTTTTCGAATGGCCTCGTTAAATTCCTGGAAGCTTTCCTGTCGTTGTTTATCGAGCGTGATAAAACAGTACACCATCATCCCCCGGCCAATGCGTTTACGGTTGATGAGGGCTACGTATTTTTCAATAATCCCCTGATTCTCAAGTTTTTTGATTCGATCATGAACGGGCGTTATACTGAGGTGTACCCGCTCGGCCAGTTCACGTACCGTGAGCAGAGCATTTTCCTGCAAGAGATTGAGCAGTTGGCGATCAATAGTATCTAATTCCATACGTTTTTCGCGATTCGAGTGAAGATAAAGTCAGTCAGGGAAGAACGTATTTGCAAAGGAAAATTTGAAAGCTATGCATTATACACGGAAAAGATCAGATTCCGAAATTAGTGTGTGGCTTACTCCACCGCAAGCGGAGTGGAGCATCGGTTGAGTCGTACAGAAATTTTTTCGGTAGAAAGCTTCATTTGAGTATTATTTACAGTAAAATGAACTTTGAATAGACCTAATAATAAAACAAATTTCTTATTTATAGTATTAAGAACGAAAACTATTCTGAATAGCGATTTTTGTAAAAAGTTTCACGCCTGCCAGCCATTCCACTGACGCGTCCATTGTACAAGCAGCACTAACGACAAAAAACTATGATTATCGGGGTTCCCAAAGAAATTAAAAACAACGAAAACCGTGTGGCTTTAACGCCCGCGGGTGTGGCCGAATTCAAGAAAAGTGGTCACGACGTTTACGTACAGGCGACGGCTGGCTTAGGCAGTGGAATCACGGATGCCGAGTATGTGCACGCTGGAGCAACCATTTTGCCGACGATTGAGGATGTATACGAAATCGCGGAGATGATTGTAAAGGTAAAAGAACCCATTGCCTCCGAATACGCTCTCATTAAACCCAATCAGTTACTCTTCACGTATTTCCACTTCGCGTCTTCTCAGGAACTGACGCACGCCATGCTGGAAAGTGGTGCCATCTGTCTGGCTTACGAAACGGTTGAGAAAACGGATCGTAGCCTGCCCCTGTTGGTTCCTATGAGCGAAGTGGCCGGTCGGATGGCCGTACAGGAAGGTGCCAAGTATCTCGAAAAACCCATGGGTGGCCGGGGTATCCTGTTGGGCGGCGTGGCCGGAGTGAAACCCGCCAACGTACTCGTACTGGGTGGCGGTATCGTAGGAACGCAGTCGGCTAAAATGGCGGCGGGACTAGGAGCGAATGTAACCATTGTAGATATTAGCCTGCCGCGTTTACGTTACCTGGAAGACATCATGCCTGCGAACGTGGATACGGTTATCTCCAATGAATACAACATTCGTCAGTTGGTTCAAACGACGGATCTGATCATTGGTGGCGTACTGATTCCAGGTGCTAAGGCTCCTTCACTCATTACGCGGGATATGCTCAGCCTGATGCGTCCGGGTACGGTAATGGTGGACGTGGCCATCGATCAGGGGGGATGTTTCGAAACCTCACACGCAACGACGCACGAAGACCCAACTTTTGTCGTGGAAGGTATTGTACATTATTGCGTGGCAAACATGCCTGGTGCGGTACCGTACACCTCCACGCTGGCTCTTACCAACGCAACCTTGCCCTACGCGATTCAACTTGCGAATAAAGGCTGGAAGAAAGCCTGCCGCGAAAACGAAGAGCTGAAAAAAGGCTTGAACGTGGTACACGGCAAGACGGTATACAAAGGAGTAGCCGATGCCTGGGAATTGCCACTGACGCCCGTAGATGACGTACTGGGTAAAGTAATTGTTGCTTAGATCATTCAGTCAAGATATTCATCAAATCAGCAACTATAAAACCGCTAGCCGCCCGGATGTTTTCGGGCGGTTTTTTTATAGGCGGGTGATACTGAAACGTATATAAACAAAATTACCGGCCCGCAAAGCAGGCCGGTAATCATCGTTCAACCTTCAACCTATCTGTCTTTTCTTTTTTTTAATGCTTTCGAGGACTAAACTTCGCTCCGCGACCCCCGTGGGGACTCTACCTTTGGGGTAGTTAAAACGAAGATCCGTCGAGTATATGTATGTCGAATTAAAACTTAATTCTTCTTACTAACTCAGTCATTTCTAAAGTATTAACCTAAAGTTATTTTCAAAAGTTCGACTTCGTAAAAAAAACTTTAGGTTTCTTCAAGTGCTCCGTTTTGATGAAATGATCGTCGAAACGATGACACTTTTAATCATTTATGGCTTGTACGGGAGACTCAGTTATATAACGTATCTCCTAAAAAAATAGTTTACATAGACTAGATCAAAATTTCGTACCACGGATAAATCCATTACCAAATTTTGGTACCAATCAGACGATTTAATTCCAGACGGGCCAGTGCCTGCTGATATTGGTACTGAATTCGCTGGAATTCAGCCTCCTCCAGAGCGGTTTGTGCCGACTGGATTTCAAGCTGGGTAATGACTCCATTCTGGAAGCGAACATTCGCAAGTTGAAGGCCGTATTGAGCTTCCTGAAGCTGCGTTTCTGACAAACGTAGCTTCTCGGTCGTAGAACGTAATTCGGACTGAGCCTGTTCAAGTTGGGTACGAATTTGTACGGAAGCCGTTTCCGTTCCGTACTGGCTCAACTGAAGGTTTTTGCGGGCGATGTCTTCCTGAATCTGGTGACGACCACCCGCGTAAATGGGAGCCGACAGACGGAAACCTAACCCGCCATTAAAGCGAAACTCCTGGATTTCGGGCTGGAAACCGTTGCGGAAACCCGTCGATCCGTTGAACGAAAAAGTGGGTAATTTCGCTGCTTTCGCAATTTGAATGTCTTTTTCAGCGACTAACTCACGGGTTTTGGCCAAACGCAAATCCCAGTTGTTATTCACATTCGATGAATCCTGGGGCGTAACCAGCGAAGACCAGGAAAAGCCAGCCTCAGCGTTGACTGTAGACCGAACATCTTTACCCACCAGCGAGCTCAATAGAATGAACTGCCGATCGAGCTGCGTCTGCAGATCAACGATACGCGTCCGGACGTTTTTGTACCGAACGTTCGTAGCGACCAAATTGTAATCAATTTCATCGCCACTCTTGATCCGGTTTTCGATCACTTTAGCCGTCTCACCCACGAGTGATTCCTGGGCCCGTTGTACGGTAATGGCTTTCTGCAGGTACACAATGCTAAAGTAAACCTGAGCTACCTGATAGGCCAGCTGATGCGTGGCCAACTCAACGTTTTGCTGGGAAAGTAGGCTCTCGGTGCGGGCTTTGTCGATGTTAGCCGCATCTTTTCCCCAATCGTAGACGGTCTGACTCACCGAAACACCCACGTTGTAGTTATTCCGCGGAGCAAACTGAATCGCATTCGAACCCAGACCCGGAATTTCGAACGTTACGCGTTGCAAAGGCCAGATGTACTGATACGAAGCGTCGCCACTCACGGAAGGCTTACGAGCGGCTTCGGCCATCTGCGTACGGCTTTCGCTCAGGGAAAGGGCTTGCTGTTGCTGTTTTAACTGGGGGTAGTATTGAATGGATTGACGAATTAATCCGTTGAGCACCTCGTCGTTGGGCTGCTGCTGAGCAAAGGCCAGCGAACTCGTAAGCAACGCGAGGGCCAGTACTGATATGGATTTCATGTTGGGAGAATTGAATGAGTTTTAGTTTTCAGTTGCCAGTTTTCAGCGAATATTCTGAAAACTGACAACGGTAAACTGATAACACCTTAATGGGCTTCGGCCATGGCTGCTGCCGCTGCTGCAATTTCTTCGGGAGTCTTTTTCTTTTTCTGACGAAGAATGACCGTCAGGGGCAGGATGAGCACGAAGAAGAAACCGACAATCCGGAACGTATCCAGGTACGAAAGCAGATACGCCTGTTTATCGACGGCGGCTTCGAGCATCCGGTAGGCCCGCATACTGGCTCCGCCCATCGACTGCAAGCGTTCCGTCAGCAGCGGATTGCCGGGGTACAAATTCGCCATCAGATCCGAACGGTGCTGGGCGTACTGAATCGCCACAAAGTTGTTGGCGAGGGCTACACCAAAGGCACCGCCCAACTGCCGGATCATATTATTGATGGCAATGGCATTCGGGTATTCTTTCGGAGAAAGACCGGCTACGGCCTGGTTCGTCAGGGGGAGCTGTAACAGCGAAATGCCTAATACCCGTAGCATGTGTGCCGGGAAAAACTGCCATTGACTGGCGTCGGCGTTGAATGTACCCCCATAGAATCCAAAGGCAATCATCAGCAAAATACCCGAAATGATAAACGGCAGGGGAGAAGCTCCCGCCGACAGCCGCCGACCTACGATGGGCATCATGAATACGCCAATCAGCGTAGGCCAAAGCAGCGAAAGACCAGTCATCGTGGGCGTATAACCCATGATTCGCTGTACCATCACCGGGTAGACAAACATGGCCGTAAACAGACCAATCCCGGCGACGAAACTGAAAATAGTCGTAATTCCCAAGGTACCCCGTTTCATCACCCGCAGATCCACGACGGGGTGATCCGTGGTCAGTTCCCGCCAGATGAACCCAATCATACCGACGGCCGCGGCAATGGCCGTGTATACAATCAGTCGGGATTCAAACCAGTCCTCGGATTCGCCTTTTTCAAGCATGAATTGGAGCGAACCTACGCCCAGCATGAGCAAAAGGATACCCGCGTAGTCAATTTTGATATCTGCTTTATGCTGACCTTCTCCTTCCTTTTTATCAATGTAAAGGATCGTCAGAATAGAGGCCAGAATACCGACCGGAATGTTCACCAGGAAGATATTCGCCCAGTGGTAATCTTCCACGATGATCCCACCCAGTACAGGACCGAACGTAGGACCCAGGATGATACCCATGGCGAAAATACCCGAGGCAATCCCGCGTTGCTGTGGCGGAAAGGCATCGAAAATAATGGCTTGCGAGGTCGAAAGCAGGGCACCACCGCCTACCCCCTGAATGAACCGCCAGAATACCAGCTCCCATAAATCCGTCGACTGACCGCAGAAGTACGAAGCGATGGTAAAGAGAATGATGGAACCCAGGTAATAGGTTTTCCGGCCAAAGTACTCGGCCAGGAAGCTCGTCATCGGAATGATGATAACGTTGGCAATGGCATACGAAGTCACTACCCAGGCAATGTCCTCGATGGTTGCTCCCAGCGATCCGGCCATCTGGTTCAGAGCTACGTTGACAATGGTGGTGTCAATCAGCTCCATGATGGCAGCGGAAATGGCCGTAGCCACAATAATAGCCCGCTTAAATCCGGTTGGATAGGTTGCCATGTGTGTTTAGTTTGCAGTTGTTAGTTGTCGGTTTTTAGGTTCAGCGATCAACGGTATTGTCTGAACTGATTCCTGCAAACCGACAACTGAAAACTATTTCGTTTTTACACTCACTTCTACGTTCATACCGGCCCGGAGGAGGTTGCGGTATTGGGGTAAGTTCTCAATCTCGATTTTCACCGGAATCTTTTGCGTTACTTTCACGAAGTTACCGGAGGCGTTATCGGGGGGCAGCAGGGAGAATTTGGCACCCGTCGCTTCACTGAAGGATACGATTTTACCTTTCATGGGTGTATTCGGGAAGGCATCCGCGGTCACTGTAGCTTCTGAACCAATGCGTAAGTTCTCTACCTGCGTTTCCTTGAAGTTGGCAACTACCCAAAGCGTGCTGTCCTGTACAATGGTCATCGTCGTCTGACCATTCTGAATGTACTGGCCAGGCTCTACGCTCTTGCGGCCAATCCGGCCCGATGAAGTAGCGTATACTTTAGAATAGGTCAGCTTTAGTTTCTGCTGATCAATACGCGTCTTTTGTACATCCAGAGACGCTTCCGCTTTGTGCAGAGCCGAACGCAGCACGTCCAGGCGGGAGCGGGAGGCCAGTACATCGGCCTGACCAGCTACGTATTGTTGTTCCAGTACTTCGGAGTTGTTGCGGCTGTCGTCCGACTGCTTCCGGGTGATGGCTTTATCGGCCAGCAAACGGGCATCGCGTTCGGCATCCGATTTGGCCTTATCGCGACGCAGGGCCGTTGCTTTCAGGTTCGACTCCTGAGCTTTGATGGTCAGTTCCGCGTTACGCAGACTGGCTTTAGCGTTTTCGACATCGGTTTGCATTTGCCGATACGTCGCTTCCATTTCAGCCAGTTGCAGCTGATATTCAGCGTCGTCGATTTCCATCAGCAACTGACCTTTTTCTACTTTGTCGTAGTCATTAACGGCCACCGTTTTCACGTATCCGGCAATACGGGGTAGTACCGGCACCATGTAACTTTCGATCTGGGCGTTGTCGGTTTCTTCGTGCGTTTGGGCGTGCTGGTAAGCGGAAAATCCGAACCATGCTCCCACACCTAGCACAACAAGCAGGATAATCCGGGGTAACATTTTACGGAATGAAGATTGTTCTGGCGTAGCCATGATTCAATTATTTATTAGTGGTGATCAAATGGGATGCGGACCCGTGTCGTTTGGAGTTAGTCAACTAAATTGACGATGCAAATGTAAACTTAGTTGACTAAAAAAGTCAAGTTAGTTGACTATTATTTTTTTATAACTATTTTTGCATGGAGATAGTCACTTAATCAATACGATAACCCGAATTATTTTAGAATAATTCACAGAGATTTAGGGTTAAGTTATTGGTTTTTAGTATTTTGTGGATAATGTTTTGACTATTTTATGCGTTAGACTACTAAAAACAAATTGAAATGTATGGGCGAGATGTTGTACTTTTTTAATTTGTATTAAATTTACGTTAAAATGGAAAAGGGAGGGGAGAAGAACACTTCGACTTCTTTCTTGGACGACGAGAATGATGGATAAGGAACTAAGAAAAAAGCTTGAAGCGTTTAAAGTTCAGCGAAACCGGATTATGGGCCGACTCCTGAGCCGGGCCTTTCGGATTGTAGTAGACGTATCAAGTCAGAAACTGGCAGAAGCAGGTTACGAGTCGTATCGGCTCAGTCATCTGGTGCTGATGGTACATATTCAGGTGGATGGCTCTACGATTAATGAACTGGCGGCGAGTTTGGGCATTACCAAGCAGGCCGTGAGCAAAATCGTGAAGGAACTGCAGGAGCAGGGGTACGTGGAAACCGAGAAACATCCCGATGATGCCCGCTCGGTACTCGTGAAGATTACCAATAAAGGGGCTCGGTTTACCCTGGAATGGCAGTACTGTACGAAAGTCGTAGATCAGAAATTTGAAGAAATCCTCGGTACGGAACGCCTCGAACAACTCAAGGACATTCTGCTGGATCTGGCGGATTATCACGAAAATAAACTCAAAGAAGAACTGACGGAAGCCTCGGAAGGCCGGCGTACTCAGTGGCTGGATATGTTACAGCAGAAAACGGCTAACTATCCGCTGCAATCCACGAAGAAGAAATAACCCTCAAGCTTTGTCGAATACGAAAGCGGCTCCTCCTTCGAAGAGCCGCTTTTTTTATGAAGTACGGATCAGGAAACGGTCAGTACGGCAATGCTCGTACCGCCAATGTGCCGAAGGTTTCGGAACACTGGATTTCCGGACTGATAATAGTCATTGAGAGCCCGCCGAACGCCTTCCCAGTTGGTATAGTCGTGCCAGAGAATGGTGCCGCCCTTGCGAACCAGCCGCAGAGCGTTTTCCGTATCACTCAGCACGTACTCGTAAGCGTGTGAGCCATCAATGAAAACCAGATCCATCTGATGATGGTAGGGGGAATAATCGTACGTAGCGGAGTCGCCGAAGACCTGGGTAATCTTGGATGCTAACGGATGCCCTTTGAAGCGTTCGCCGGATTCGGCTTTCTTCACGTACATCTCCTCCGTTTTTTCAATCTGCATCTGCGTCTGGCTCAGTTCCGAAGGCGGTAAATCCAGCGTCACGATTTGGGCGTCCGCCGGGCTATTCAGGGCCATATTTAACGTAGTTCTCCCCTGAAAGGTACCGATTTCGAAAATCCGTCGGGGCTGTAACTGATTAACTAACTGACTGATCACCTTTACCTCAAATTCAGTCACGTGTCCGAAACCGCATTCGTTCACCCCTTCGAGGAGAAGATTTTTGTCCAGGTGAGCCAGTTCCAAAATATCCGTTTTCGGCAGTTTATAAGGGTCTTCGGGCAGGTCTGAGCTGGGAGCGGGTGGACTATACAGAGCATACAGCTCGCCGAGTCGATGGCGTTCCTGGGCGTCAAAAGGGCTAAGGGCAGCCGTGCGGGCGATGCGTTTAAATACTCCCAGATACAAAGTAAACAAAGCTGTATTCATGAATTTCAAAGTAGAGGTCTTGGATTCTTACTAAAACTGAAAATCAATGAAAGCTGGCGGTTGTACTACGATTAGTTCCTTATAGATTGATCAGGTGTCTAAAATACGGAAAGGATTTAATCACACAAATCCTGATTCTAAAACAATGAAACACAAGGCATAAAAAAAGCCGGTACATGTGTACCGGCCGATGTTAGGATTCGAAAAAATCACCGTGGAAGTTGACCAGAAATACCTCCAGACTGGCCCGGGTCATAGCGGTATATAGCCATCGCACAAATTCCTGATTGACCTGTTCAAGGGTCAGATAGCCCTGATCAATGAAAACCGCACTCCATTGCCCACCCTGCGATTTATGACAGGTGAGGGCATACGCGAATTTCACCTGCAAGGCATTTAAATACGGATCTTTCCGGATTTCCTGCATACGCTCGCGTTTAGAGGCGATGTGTTCGTAATCCGCCGCGACGCCGTCGTACAGAGCTTTACTTTCTTCGCGGGTTAGCGAGGGCGAAGCACTGTCGAGGGTATTGAGCGTAATTTTTGCGTCGAAGGGCGGCTGATCGGGATAGTCCGAAAGTTGTAACAAGCAGTTGGCAAAGCGAATGCCGTACTGTTCTTCGTACCCACGAATTTTCAGCACTTCCACAAAATCGCCGTTCGCCAGAAAGCCCGCGGGCGAATCCTCATCGAGTGCCGTATAGTTATTGCGGACGACCATCAGACGGTCGCCCGTCGAGATTTCGTCTTCCTGGTATTTGATGCGAGTCCGAATGTAACGATTGTAGCTACGGCCGTTTTGTTCGAACGGGTAATGACAATGGTGTTTTCCTCGCCGTATTTGCGGTAGGCGTAATTGATGCCGTCTTCGAGTTTTTCACCCGTCATGCGGAAGCAATCGCGGAAGCCACGGGTACTGAGTCGGATCTCCGGAATTTTGTCCCAGAGAATTTCGCGTAATCGCGTGGCATTCGCCAGGATGCCCGAATCGTTGTCCTGCCGCATGACGTCGGTCATTTCTACTTCCATGACGTCCATGTGAAAATTGTCCCGCAAGTACTTGGCATCCAGAGCCGGACTGTCGTCTTTACCGACGGGCGGCAACTGGGCCAGATCCCCCACGAACAGCAGTTTATTGGGTCCGCCTTCCTCGTTCCCAAAGGCGTATTCGATCAGGTCGGTAAGCAGGCCATTCATTCCGCCAAAATCCGCTTCATCGGGAATCATGGAAGCCTCATCCACGATGAAAACCGTATTGGTATGGTAGTTATTCTGGCGGCGAAATTCCAGGGCTCCGGTAAACTTATTGGCAACCTGACGATAGATTTTTTTATGAATCGTCATGGCTTTTTTCCGGGAGTAGGTCGCCATCACTTTGGCCGCTCGTCCGGTTGGAGCCAGCAGTACCGTGCGGAAACCCAGTTTGGGCAGACTTTTGACCAGCGTACTAATGAGCGTAGTTTTCCCCGTACCGGCGTATCCTTTCAGCAAAAAAGTCTGAGCATCATCATTGGAAAGAAATTTCTCCATGTGATTGAATAGCTCCAGCTGACCTTTCGTGGGCTGAAAGGGAAATTTCTGTCGTAACAGAAACGCGGGGGTGGGCGTATCGGATGTATTCACAATCAAATAACGAGTAGTAAACGAGCCGCGTACGGTCGTTCAACGATGCGTCTCCTGCGTACCAACGCCTCACCTTGGGGCTGACGTATGGTTTTCAGAAACAAAAAATTACTACGTAAAGATCGTCATTTTCGGGCAAATAGTGAAGTTCCGTTACTGTAATCCGTAACCACCTGGTCGTAACAAATCCGATAGCTGCGTATACTTTCGAAAGACGGAATGCACCTGAGCATCGGGGAGGGCCTGAAGTTCTTCCCAGGAAAGCCAGGCGGCTTCTTCCATGATCTGCTGCTGAAATTCGGGGTCGTGGCCCAACTGCAACTGACCGGATTCAATAAACACCCGGAAAAAGACTTCCAGCGTATGTAAAGGGGAGCGAATGAACTCATTGACGTACAAAAGCTCGCCCACGCGAACCTGAAGCTGCGTTTCTTCGTTGAATTCCCGTACCAGAGCCTGAGGGATGGATTCGCCAAACTCCAGACTACCGCCCGGTGGAGCCCAGAAAGGGCCATCTTCAAACAGGGCTTTATGGCGAATGAGTAAGATTCGGTCGTCCTCCACGGCAATACCACAGACCCGTACCCGTACGTACCCTCCAAATTTCTCTAAAACTTCGGTACTCATCGTAAGATCGTCTTTTCGGGCAATATATACGTTTGCTGGGTACAAAAGTGACAACACCTAGATTTTAGGGGGTACCCTGGTAAGCCCGAAAACGTTTTAAAAATCAATAAAAATGCGGTTTGGCGAACGGTAGTAAATCCATTTTCTGCCCGAAAAACGCCTGAAAATCCGTACCTTTGCAACTAGAAAACCAGATATACGAATGCTATCCGTAAGTAATATTTCGCTCCGCTTTGGGAAGCGGGTTCTTTTTGAAGACGTTAACTTAAAATTTGTACCGGGCAACGTATACGGCCTCATTGGAGCCAACGGAGCCGGTAAGTCTACTTTCGTTAAAATTCTTTCCGGTGAAATTGAACCCACTACGGGTTCAGTATCGCTCGATCCGGGCGAGCGGATGTCCTTTCTGAACCAGAACCAGAATGCCTATGATAACGAAACCGTACTGAACACGGTCATCATGGGGAACGACAAGCTTTATAAAGTAATGCAGGAGAAAGACGCCATCTACGCGAAGGCTGATTTCACCGAAGAAGATGGTAACCGGGCCGCTGATCTGGAAGCCGAGTTTGCTGAAATGAACGGTTGGGAAGCCGAATCCGACGCGGCTTCGCTGCTTTCGGGTTTGGGTATCAAGGAAGAAAGCCACTACACGCTGATGGCTGACATGAACCCTTCCGAAAAAGTGAAGGTACTGTTAGCTCAGGCCCTGTTTGGTAACCCCGATATTCTGTTGCTGGATGAGCCTACCAACAACCTGGACATTGATTCCATCCTTTGGCTCGAAGACTTTTTGATGAGTTTCAAGAATACGGTAATTGTGGTCAGCCACGACCGTCACTTCCTGGATAACGTTTGTACGTACATTGCTGACCTTGACTTTGCCAAGATTCAGATTTACGGTGGTAACTATACTTTCTGGTACGAATCAAGTCAGCTGGCGGCCCGTCAGAAAGCGGATCAGAACAAGAAAGCCGACGAAAAACGGAAAGAGCTTGAAGAGTTTATCCGCCGTTTCTCGGCCAACGTGGCTAAATCGAAGCAGGCGACCGCCCGTCAGAAAATGCTGGACAAGCTTCAGGTGGATGAAATTAAACCCTCCAGCCGTCGCTATCCCTACATTGGTTTCAAACCCGAACGTGAAATTGGCGATCAGGTACTGAATGTAGAAAACCTGAGCTACGTACTGGAAGATGGTACGGTACTGTTCAAAAACCTGACGTTCAGCGTGATGAACGATCAGAAAATTGCTTTCCTGAGCAAAGATGGTCTGGCCGTATCTGCTCTGTTTGACATTTTAATGGGCGAACGCCAACCAACGACGGGTACTTTCAAGTGGGGCGTAACGACGACGCAGAGCTACCTGCCGAACGACAACAGCAAATATTTTTCGGATGCCAGTCTGAATCTGGTAGACTGGCTGCGTCAGTACTCCGCTGAAAAGGATGAAACCTTTATTCGGAGCTTCCTGGGCCGGATGTTGTTCTCGGGCGAAGAAGCTTTGAAACGGTGTACGGTATTATCCGGGGGAGAGAAACAACGCTGTATGTTCTCGAAAATGATGCTTTCAGGAGCCAACGTACTGCTGCTGGACGAGCCGACCAACCACTTGGACCTGGAATCCATTCAGGCTTTGAACAAAGGCATGGAGGATTTCCCCAGCGTGATGTTGTTTGCCAGCCATGACCACCAGTTGACGCAGACGGTTGCGAATCGTATTGTGGAATTAACGCCTAAAGGTTGCCTGGATAAACTCATGACCTTCGACGATTACCTGACCGATAACCGTATTAAGGAGCAACGGGAAGAATTGTACGGAGAGAAAGTATAATGCAGTTAGTAGTTGTTAGTTGCTAGATGGTTCGTTAACCAGATTCTACGTCAGGATATTTGGTAAATAAGGATCAGATAACCATCAACTAACAACTACTAACCAACAACCAAACCAGCATGGCTAAGAAAAACTATACGGGTGTGGTGTATTCCACCGATCCGGATTTTCAATACCAGAACGACGAGCCGTCCGAAGTGGACACTTTGCACCCTGCCCAGCAGAATCTGAAGGTACAACTGGATAAGAAACAACGCGGTGGGAAGCAGGTTACTTTGATTACTGGATTCATCGGTACGGAAGACGACTTAGCGGATCTAGGCAAGAAATTGAAAACGCTTTGTGGCGTAGGAGGCTCGGCCAAAGACGGTGAAATTTTAGTGCAGGGCGATCAGCGGGATAAGGTATTAAAGTGGTTGATTGAAAAAGGATATAAGGCGAAGAAAGTAGGGTAAGATTTGGGCGTTCTGAAAATAAATTATTTTTCATTTATCTGAGAAAAAACGGCTAGTTCATACTAGCCGTTTTTTTTATTATTGTGATTAAAACCAATTTGGATGAAGTACTATTTATTCTTTTTTCTACTAGCAATCCATGCTTTACAGGCTCAATCGTTTGAACGACATTATTTTAAGGAAAATGGCGAGGAAACGTTAAACCCCGATATTGCCCAGTTTTTCAGGGATTATTCCATAAAGGATCATAAGGTGTTTCATTTCGTTCAATACGCCATGAATGGAATGAAAGAATGCGAGGGAGATACCCACTTAATTATTCCCCTAATACGAGAAGGCAAGTACATTGTTTACGATACCAATCAAACCATCAGAGAAGAAACGGAATACAAAAACGGTCAACCAGAAGGTTTACAAAAAAAATATTATTCAGACCACAAACTGGAGGAAGTAGGTTACTGGGTAAAAGACAGCAATTCGGTAGACGAAAAGGGTAGGTATGCTACGAGCTATCAAATTGAAAGCTATTTCGATACCAAAGGTAAGCTAGTGGTTGAAAAAGGTACCGGGCCGTGTAGCCGATGGAATGAAGCGGAGGAATTGATTGAAGAAGGCGTATACCTCAATGGGTTAAAGGATGGCGTATGGGAGGGATATCCCAGTGAGCAATCGATTATTTTTTACAATGAAATCTACGAAAAAGGTGTACTAACACAAGGCATTAGCTACGATGCTCTGGCTCAGCCGTATCGCTATAAGAAGCTGGATGAAGTCGCCGTATTTACGGGGAAGGAAAAAACGCTGGAAGCATTTCTACGCCGGGCCTTTACTAAATCTTTGACGATCCGGACCCGTAGTTTTAGGGGAGAAATCTTAGTATCATGCGTTGTTAATACGAAAGGAAACATTACGGAAGTGCAGGTTCCTTCTTTGCGTGATCGCTATGTAAGGGAAGAAATCATTCGAATTATGAATCGAATGAATGGCAAGTGGCAGGCTTCTAAACATCGCGGCCAATGCACAAGTACCCAACTTCATATTCCTGTTCGACTTTAAAGCCATTTAGCTGCGTTTGTTTAGTATTTTGTTGGTACTTAGCATCGTGTTACTCACGAGAAGTTACAGTACACCAAAAGAATGAACGGATCTACTTCCAGATAACGTTAGATGAATTACCACTAGAAAAGTCCTGCGTTAAAAGCATCCAATAAATGAAGATGATGAAATACCTCCTGACCGCCTTAATCGCTTTCCTTACTCCCTTCCTTTTCGCTCAAAACGTCACCCGGATTTATTACCTGGATACGCAAGTGGCTACGAGTACTCCTGATTCCGCCCGTTTTTATCTCGACCTAACCGTACAGGGCGATACCCTGTATCAATACACGGAATATGATAAAGCGGGCGTACGACGGGCGGAAGGGTTTGCGATCCGAATTACGCCCATGCTGGAAAGACATGATCGGTATACGACTTTCTATCCGAATCAACAAAAGCATCGCGAAGGTCGGTATTTCAGAAATCAGCCGATGGGCATCTGGCGAACGTACTATCCCAATGGGAAACTTCAGGAAATGGGCGTATGGTCAAAAAATCCCCGACCTTACGAAGCCCCCTTGCGTTATCTTCTAACTACTTACGCGGATAGTACGGGCCAGATGCTGGTAACGCAGGGCCACGGAACCGTGAGCCTGTATGATCCGCAGGGAAGAGTGCAGGAAGTAGGCTCCTATCACGAAGGCTTGAAAGATTCCGTATGGGTAGGTTATCAGGAAAATGGAATTAAAGCCTACGAAGAAACCTATGTTGCAGGCGTATTACAGGAAGGCCGCAGTTTCGATGCCCAGGGGAAAACCTATCCATATACGGCTCTGGAAACGCCCATTGGTTTTGATGCAGAGGGAGTTGTGAATTTCATTGCCTCCTCGGTTCGCTACCCAGCAGCGGCTCAGCGGGCAGAAAGCCAGGGTACGGTCATCCTGAATTTTTTGATCGATACGCAGGGCGTACCACAGGATATTCGGGTCAGTTCTTCGCCCGACCCCGTTCTGACCAAAGAAGCCATACGGGTCATCCAGCTTAGTAAAGGCAAGTGGAAACCAGCGACGAAGCGGGGGAAAGCCGTAGCGAATCGGTTCACCATTCCGATTCCTTTCAAGTTGATTTAATTGTTGGTAAAGGCGACCGTATTAGCTACTGAAGAGAAAAATAAGATTACTACTGATAGTTGAGGCCAGGTAGCCCGAACCGTTTAAAAACCAGACCGCTGTACCCATCGGTACAGCCGGTTTGGTTTTTAAGCAAAATCACTTGCTCTTTTCCGTACTCTTGAGAGCCCAGTACATGAGTACAGGCTGGAAAAACAGTCGGGTAAATCGTTTTTTATCGGTATTCAAACCAAAGGCGTCGCGTTCGTTGGTGTATTGGGAAATATTACCGGGAAAAACGGCCGCGAAGAACGAAGCCGCGATTTTGCCAATGGCTTCCTTGCGTTTTTCTCCGGCTAAAATCAGGCTGGCACCCAGAGCGATTTCGGCTAATCCCGAGTAGACCACCGTATCATCTTTTTCCAAAGGTACAAAGTCAGGAACCTGAGCCTGAAACTCTTTTCGGGCGAAAGTCAGGTGACTGACGCCGGCAAAAACCAGCATACTTCCTAAACCAATACGGGCGACATTTTGAAGGGTTTCTGTTTTCATAGCAGTGTGTGTTTACCTAGCCGTTATGAAAAATCAATACCACCCGCAAAAAATGAAGGTTCGGGTATTCCGTGCGTGCTTAAAATCCGGCCAGTTTCTCTTCAATTTTATCCAGCTTGAAGCTAAAGGTCGTACCCTTGTCCACGCGACTCATGACCGTAATCTTGGATTTGTGGGCGTTGACAATGTGTTTGACAATGGCCAATCCCAGGCCTGTACCACCTTTTTCTTTCGAACGGGACTTTTCCACCCGATAAAAGCGTTCGAAAATCCGGTTGAGGTGCTCGGGAGGAATGCCCGGACCGTCGTCTTTCACTTCAATTTCCCAGTCTTTCTTATCCTCCGTAAACGTCACATTCACCTTCCCACCGTCGCGACCGTATTTAATGGCATTGTCGATGAGGTTAGTGAGAGCCTGGGAAATGCGATAGGCATCGGCTTTCACAAAGATCTGATCCTGCGGGGTATGAAGCTTTACTTTAATTTCCCGCTGATTGGCCCGGGGTTCCAGCTGTTCAATGACTTCGTGGGTAACTTTTACCAGATCCACCCGCTCGCGGTGCATCTTGATTTCGCCCGCTTCAATTTGCGAGAGGGTGAGTAGGTCAGCCACCAGAGCGTCGAGGCCATCGAGGCTTTTTGCGGCTTTTTGCAGAAATTTATCCCGTACCCGTTCGTCGTCCTTGGCTCCGTCAATGAGGGTATGAATGAAGCCCTGAGCGGCGAAGATGGGGGTTTTGAGTTCGTGCGAAATATCGGCCAGAAACTCCCGCCGAAACTGCTCCATGCGTCGGAGCTCATCAATTTCCCGCTGCTTTTTGGCAACGTATACGAAAATCTCGTTGTTGAGTTTCTTCAGGGGGTTGACGCTCTTGGTAATTTTTTTACGGGAGAGGTTAAAATCTTTCAGCTTCAGCCGCTGAATGGTATCGTAGATTTTATTGATTTCTTCGAAAATCAGGTAATCCAGTACGTAGAAAACCAGGATGAGCGTCGCGAAGAAGGTAGTGGCTCCCGCAATGAAGATGGTACCACCGGGCGTACCCGGCACGAACCAGAGAAAACCACTCGTAATGGCCGAAATCAACAGGGCCAGAATAACAGAAATTACTTTGGGATTTAAAGGGGACATGGGTACGAGTTCTCAGTTGTCCGTCTACTGTTTTCAGTTGTAATCGGTGCTCGGCAAAGGCTGAGTGATATTCAATTGTCAACTGAAAACAGCAAACGGATAACTATCCTTATTCTCCTTCGCCATTAAACATATACCCTACGCCTTTGAGCGTTTTGATATAGGTTTCGCCAATTTTTTCGCGAAGCTTCCGAATGTGAACGTCGACGGTACGTTCGAGTACGTAGATATCCGCTCCCCAGATTCGCTGGAGGAGTTCTTCGCGATTGAATACTTTGTCGGGGTGCTGGGCCAGGAAAAACAGTAATTCAAATTCCTTTTTAGGCAGTACGACCGAACCAAAACCGCCCGTGACGGTGTAATTCTGGCGGTTGATCGACAGTCCCGCCGTCTCGATCCGGTCACCTGGATCGGTTTTCTGGGCTTCCCGGCGAAACAGAGCCTTGATACGGCTCATCAAAGCCCGGGGCTTGATGGGTTTGGTGATGTAATCGTCGGCTCCAATTTCAAAAGCGGCAATTTCGGAGTACTCTTCCGAACGGGCCGTCAGGAAAAGAATGTAACTACCTTTCAGCTCGGGTAACTCCCGTAGTTGGCGAGCCGTTTCAATGCCGTCCTGCTGGGGCATCATAATGTCGAGCAATACGAGATCCGGAGCGAACGTCCGGGCTATTTCAACGGCTTTGCGGCCATCCGAAGCCGACTCGATGTCGTACCCCTCTTTCTCAAGATTATAATGAAGTAATTCAATGATGTCGGGATCATCGTCCACCAGTAAAATTTTGTAGGCGGGCGTAGTGCTCATGGGGGTGTCTGTTGCTTTATACAAAAGTACGTGAATTTACGGTTGACAGGAAATGTTGGCTTGCTGTGCCGCTTCTGGAAGTAAAGATTAACAATTCAGACACAGAAAGTTCACAAAAACTTAATACGGCCGTTCGGTATAGTTTTTAGGGAATGGTGTGAGGTCGATGGCCGGGAAGAAATATCTTTGAAAAGTCCCATAAATGGTGTAACTTAAACCGTGCAACAGGTATGCTCTATTGATGAATAAACCTGTTGATAATCAGAATGCTGTCTGATTATTTCTGGTAAAAAGAATTACGAATGCTTACAAAGGAACAAGTTCTTAAACAATATTTCGGGTACGATGTCTTTCGGCCCTTGCAGGCGGAGGTGATCGATACCGTTTTAGCCGGAAAAGATGCTCTGGTACTCATGCCCACCGGGGGCGGGAAATCGGTTTGTTATCAGGTGCCGGCTTTGGTATTGGATGGATTAACGCTGGTAATTTCACCGCTCATTGCCCTGATGCAGGATCAGGTACAGGGTTTGAAAGCCAATGGGGTACCCGCCGCTTTTCTGAATTCTACGTTAAATCAGTCCGAGCAGGAATCCGTCATCTGGAAAATCAAACTGGGCGAGCTGAAGCTTCTCTATATTTCACCCGAACGGCTTTTTTCGGGAAACTTTCTGGATTGGTTAAAGGGGCAGAAGATCAGTCTGTTTGCCGTAGACGAATCCCACTGTATCTCGTTCTGGGGGCATGATTTCCGGCCCGAGTACACGCAACTGCACCGACTGAAAGAACATTTCCCCCGCGTACCCATCATTGCACTGACGGCCACGGCGGATAATGTGACCCGGAAGGATATTCTTCAACAACTCGCCATTCCGCAGGCTCGTACCTTTCTGGCCAGTTTTGATCGTCCCAATCTCAATCTCACCGTACTGCCGGGGCGGAAACGCATGGAGCAGATGGTGGATTTTCTGAATGCCCATCCCGGCCAGCCGGGAATCATTTACTGCCTCAGTCGAAAAACCACCGAAAGCGTAGCGGCCAATCTGCAGTACATGGGCTTCAACGCCCGCCATTACCACGCCGGTTGTGATGCTCTGTACCGAAACCATACGCAGGCGGAGTTTCTCCGGGACGACATTCAGATCATCGTAGCCACCATTGCTTTTGGTATGGGGATCGATAAATCGAATGTTCGCTGGGTCATGCACTACAATTTGCCCAAAAACGTCGAAAGCTTTTATCAGGAGATCGGTCGGGCCGGGCGGGACGGCTTACCCGCCGATACGGTACTTTTTTACAGTTACCAGGACGTATCCCAGCAAACGGACATGATTCTGAAATCGGAGCTATCCCAGGACCAGAAAGATCTGCTCATTGCCAAGCTTGACCGCATGAAGCAGTACGCTCAGGCGGATATCTGCCGACGACGTATTCTCATTAGCTATTTCAATGAAACGGTAGAAAAAGACTGCGGGAACTGCGACGTCTGCCGCAATCCGCGTACCAAAATCGATGGGACGGTCATGGCTCAGAAAGTACTCTCGGCAATTGCCCGTACCCAGCAGAAAGTAGCCATGGGTACCCTCATTGACATCCTGCGGGGTAGCCGAAACCAGAATATCATTCGGCACGGCTACGATCAGCTAAAAACGTTTGGGGCAGGGCATGAGCTGCGGTACGAAGAATGGGCTGAGTACATCAGTCAACTGCTCAATTCGGGCATTATGGACATTGCCTACGATGAAGGACACGCCTTCAAACTCAATGCGGTCAGTCAGCAGGTACTGCGGGAAGGCAAAAACGTATCCGTAGTGAAATTCATTCCCCTGGAAGAACGAAGAGCCCGGGCGGAAGAAGAAAACGTACAGGCTCCAAAAAGCAAACGAGAGGTGGTTCGCGATGCCATGTTCGAACGGTTACGACTTTTACGAAAACAACTCGCCGACTCCCTGGGGATTCCGCCTTTTCAGGTATTCAGCGATGCTACGCTTTCGGATATGGCTCAGAAACGGCCGATCAATCATGCTCAGTTCCTGCAGGTTTCGGGCGTAGGCGAGCAGAAAAACCGGCAATTCGGGGATGTATTCATCAATGAAATTCTGGCCTTTGTCCAGGAAAATAATCAGTCTGGCGTGAAGATGGCCAAGGGTCTGACCTACGTACAGACGCTGCAACTCTACCAGCAAGGGTACGATATTGAACGGATTGCTACCGAACGAAACCTAACGCCCACGACCATTCTGAGCCACTTACACAAACTGAAAACGGACGGAGAGGACATTGCCTACGAACGACTGCTGCCGGAAGCTACGCGAGAGGCCATTCTGGAAGCGGCCCGGCAACTGGACATCCCCGTTGCCGAAAACGCTCCGATTGCACCCTTGCTGGAAAGTTTTGGGGAGACCTATCAGCCTGGCAACTACGGCTGGCGTTTTTGATTGCGGGCGAAGGGATACGGATGGACGTGGAGGCCTGGCGGCAAGAACATGGATTACCCCCGCGAACGGCCTAGTAATTGTTCAAAAAATTGCGGTAATTTACGCCAAAGCTAAGCCTTATACCTGTTGTGGAAGAAACGGTTTTATCCTCGCAAGATGCCTTACCAACGGTGTCAAATTGCTACGGCGTGAAAATGATTGGTATTGGTGGGGCCGGTTGTTCGGTCCTCAAAAAAATGGCCGACCAGGCGTATACAGGTTTACACCTGATTCCCTGTCACACGGACTTTACGCAGTTAGTGACCTTTCCACAGGCCATTCCGCTCGGAATGCGGGATCTGGGACTAGGACTTACGGCTGAGCAAGCCCGACAGTGGACCCTGGACCAGCAGGCAGTCATTAGCTCCGTGCTCAATCCAGAAACAAAAATTGTCATTCTGGTAGGTGGGTTGGGGGATGGTACGGTGGCTGGAGCGGCTCCGGTCATTGCCGAAATGGCCCGGCAGCGAGGACTATTGGTGGTAGCGTGTGTGATGATGCCCTTTGCTTCCGAAGGGTACGAAACGATGCAGATGGCCGAGCGGGGTCTGAAGCAACTCACGCAGTCCTGCGATTCAGTGGTGGCTTTTTCTCTGGATAAACTTGCTGAGAATCTGAATGATGATCTGAGTATCGCTGAGTTTTACGCCGCCGCCGATGAGTTACTTTGCCAGACGGCTCGCATCGTTCCGGATATTCTGAAACCTTCCGAAACTCCGGATTCGGACATTCAGGAACTGAAAACGGTACTGGAAGCAAGCGGTCTGGCCTTTTACACGCAATTATCGATTAAGGGCAGTCAGCAGCGATTAGAAGCCAGTGTGGCAAAAATCAAGCAAACGTTTGGAAATCAGCGTACGTTGCCGCACGAAGCCCAGCGTATTTTGCTCGTCGTACAGTATGATCCGCTTCAGGCCCTGAATACGCACGAAATTCGCAATATTATCCAGGCTCTCAAACAAACCCTGGGACGCCGGGCGGCAGTTTTCAAGGTAGCTCCACTCGCTAGCGAAGGCTTGGGGAGTGAGCTTCGTTTGGGTATTCTTTCCAGTAGTGGGCGTACTCCTGAGGTGTTAGAGTGGGCCAATACTTATTAAAAGATAATTAATTAAAGATCACGGGAAAATATGCTGAGCCGGAAACAAACGTTTCCGGCTTTTTAATAGCTTTACACTCTATCCGCCAACGCTTTATCTCACCATGTTTCCCATCACTTTCCAGAGGCAATGCCCCTATTGCCAGTCTACGTCCATCGAGCGTCGTCAGCGACCTGTGGCCTTTCGCTATCTATTCTTTTTCATGCCGATTCGTTACTATCAATGTCAACGATGCCGTCGGTTTTTTGTAAAAATGAGGTAAGTATACACTTCCTGTTTTTTCCGGTACTGGCTGCTTGACAGGAAGGTTTATAAGCAGTCAGGAGAAAGGATTGTTTACTTACGTCGCTGAACAGACCGAGTTTAGGCTGGTTGGAGACTTTACCCCATTCGATAGTGGACCATATCCTATCAAAAGCTTTACCTTTTTGAGTTTCGCTATTCACCCAGACTGGGTATAGTAGTTGTTTGTTGATGGTTATTCGTTGCTAGTTGTTAAAGTATAGCCGGATAACTACAGGGACGGTATAAAACCAAACCCCGTCCTATCGCATTCCATGCCGGAATTTCAAGCCGCTTACCATTCCATGGGGGCCATTCCATGGGGGCCAT
>NZ_NMPS01000177.1:0-9427 GCF_002261125.1 Siphonobacter sp. BAB-5385
CATTGAACCCCTTCGGGGTTAAGTGCTGGGTAAGGGAGAAGACCACTCCGCTTCCGTTCTGCTAATTCACACTCGATAACGTCAGTAGGACGGGTTGTCCGTAGCATTCGCTACGGACGCAGAAGTTGGTAGGCTGTGCCTACCAAGCTGGACGCACCCCTTATTGCACACAGGGCTATTCAGGTTGAACCGCTTCGGATTAAGTAGCTTAAGATAAGAATATTATCTACGAAATTTGAAAACTTGTGTTCAGTAGTTCGAGCAGAAAATAGAAAGCAAAAGCGGTTCGAGTCAGTAACTCCGAACCGCTTTTGCTTTAAATATAAATTTTACTTTTTCCGGGCGAAATAGAAAAGCTGCGAGGGTAAGAGTTTAAACTTTTCTCCCAGCGTGAAATACCCTTTACCGTTTTTCTCAAAGCAGACGGCTTCACCCTGTGGCTCGAAAACGTAGGGAAGCATAAGCTTGTAACTGGAATAAATGACGTCCTGAATGGGTTCATTGACATCATCCCGATTCCAGAGATACATCGTCGTATAATTTCGCAGAATAATTTGCTTCCCATCCGCTGAAAAATCCCCACTCGTAATCATGTACATGGGCAGGTCACAAACATACATGGCTGGCATGGGCGAATCGTACTTCTGCGGGTAGGCGAGCTTGTACAACTTCGATAGCCCCGGACTTTTCGTTATGACATAAATGTCCTGCGTATGGGGCTCAATCAGGATGGCTTCTGTATCCCGACTTCCTTCGGGATAATAGAAAACGATTCGGTCGTATTTCGTTACCTCTTCATTCACCGAAGTCGGTTCCTTAAACCGATAGATGTAGTACTCGGGATACTGCTGCAGATTATCACCGGTATCGGCCAGGTAGATATAGTTAGTACTGTCTTTCTTATTGAAAAACAGATCCATATCCTCCCAGTCACGATTGGGGAAGGGCAAATTTACCCGTCCTTTCAATTGGCCCTGGTAGTTGATCAGCGAAAGACGGTTTGGGTTGTTACCGTCTTCCTGAACCCATAAGTGTCCGGGCATCGAACGGCTGTCAGCCATACCCGAAGCTTCATCAATGGTTCCAGCGGGAATACTATGGGACTGTTCGTACTCAAAAATAAAGGGAGGTGGCTCTGGTTGAGATCGTGTCAAGCCTGTTACCATCAACCCTAATATTATGACACGCAAGGTACCCATCTTAATTGGCGGTACTTTTCTCATCACGACAAAATAACAGGGCGTAAGGGTAGCATCAAAAAATGCGTGCTAATTCCCTAGTATATAACAATTAACTCCGCAAATAGTCTAAAAAGTATAGACTACCGCGGAGTTAATTTTAAAATACCTTTGGATAAAATATGAGTACTAGCTCGCTCGCCATACCTCCTGGCTGCCGCCCATCGAGAGAATTTCCAGGCGGGGGGGCGAAGGAAGAAGTACCATTTTAGCGTCCAGATTCGGGAAGTCCTTGAGCGTCACCCAAACGCCATCACCGGGACCAATTTCGAATTCTTCAAGGCCCGTTTCTTCGTCGATGACTTGTTCGTATTGCGTACGTGGCAGGTACGCCGTGGGTAAAAGTACATCGGTATCCGGGCAAAATGTGGCATGAACGCGTTCCAGAATCTGCTCGAATTCTTCGCCGTATTCATCTACGAAGTCGTCTTCCAGGGCTTCCAGCGTTTCCTCCGCTTCATCGTAATCGGGATGGTCGTATCCCATATGTTTTAAAGCGAAACGCTTGGATAAAAGCTCAAGTAACGTATCGTTTAGTTTCTGCGTGTTCATAACTAGTCGATCAAAATAGAGATAGCGTGTATGTTGACAAAAATAGGTCAATTCAGGTCATGTAATCAAGCCCAAAGCTCAGAGTTTCGCAGAATTACCTAATTCGGTTATCACGACCAAACGCAGGAAATTTTTCTAGCCTAATTGGTATGCGTAATGAAAGACTGCTGTAGCAGCTGTAAATCCCACGGTTGCTGGCTGTTGTAGCTAAGCTGACCCTGTGCTATGCTGAGTGGAGAGGGGACATTGTTATAATACAGACCACCCGTGCCCAAGCCCTGCGGCAGTGGATTCTGAAATTCACCCGCGAACTGAGCAATTGCATTCAATCCTACATTTGATTCCAGAGCAGACGTAAGCCACCATTTGATCTTGAGGCGATTGGCAATCTCAATCCATTCTTTACAGGCGGTAAAACCACCCAGTAGGGTCGGTTTGAGAATGATAAACGTAGGCTGAATTTTCTTGAGTAGCCGCATTTTATCCATGTAATCGTACACGCCGATCAGTTCCTCGTCGAGAGCAATGGGAATAGGCGACTGTTCACACAGAGCCGCCATGGCTTCGGGCTGGCGGGCTTTGATGGGCTGTTCGATGGAATGAATGCTGAGTTCGGCCAGCCGATTGAGTTTTTCCTGAGCTTCTTCCGGAGTCCAGGCCCCGTTGGCATCGACCCGTAGGGTAATGGCTTCGGGTGAAAAACGCTTTCGAATGGAAGTCAGACATTCCATTTCTTGCTCAAAGTCAATGGCTCCGACTTTCATTTTAAGCGTACGAAAACCCGCTTCGAGCTTCTGGTCAATCTGCTGGAGCATCCAGTTTTTATCGCCCATCCAGATCAATCCGTTGATGGGAATTTCCCGCTCGCCTTCGGAAAAGCTATTGTTAAAAATCTGCCGTTTTCCTTCGTGTAATAAATCCCGAAGGGCCGTTTCCAGTCCCATGCGAATAGTCGGAAAGCGGGGATCAACAAGCTGATTGAGAATGAGATCCAGATTCCAGGAAAAAACCTCCAGATCGTAACGGTTGAAGGCCTGACAGACTTTCTGTAGCGTAGCTTCAAAGTTTACGTAATCGGGACTCAGACCGGCCAGCGGACTGGCTTCACCCAGTCCAAAACAGTACGGATTTTCGTCATCGAAAACCTTGAGATAATACGCCGTGTGCTGGGTAAGAGTACCCCTGGACGTGCCGGCTGCAAACCGGAAGTCAAGAATATGCTTGTGAACCAGCACTTTAAGAGACATACTAAAGGGGAATTGTTGGTTTAAAAGGGGGCAAAACTAAACAATTAGCCGCGTTTTGACGTTCTTTGCCGCAATATTTAATCCTGGAGTGTTCCGCAGGCCGGACCTCTCATTGTCTGGTTTTACCCAACGTATGGGCCCTTTACTTACAATATTACGCCGACTTCTGTTGCCTTTTTCCTGGCTGTACGGATTTATTACTGACTGGAGAAATAGCCTGTATGATCGGGGGCTGACTCCGGTCACGAGCTTTGATTTACCCGTAATTAGTATGGGTAATCTGACGGTTGGCGGCACGGGTAAAACCCCGCATCTGGAATATTTGATCCGTTTGCTGAGTCCATCCTTCGTGTTGGCTACGCTGAGCCGGGGGTACGGGCGGCGTACCCGGGGGTTTCGGATAGCGACGAATCAGGATACGGCCGAAACCCTGGGCGATGAGCCGTTGCAAGTATACCAAAAATTTGGAAAAACCGTACGGGTTACGGTCGGAGAAAAAAGAGCGGAAGCTATTCCGAACATTCGTTCGGCGTTTCCGGAAGTTGGGGCCATTCTGCTCGATGATGCCTACCAGCACCGGGCCGTGCAACCCCGCGTCAATCTGTTGCTTACCGACTATAACCATCCCTTTTATACGGATCATCCTTTTCCTGCCGGAAACCTTCGGGAACGCCGGAACGGAGCCGAGCGGGCAGATGCCATTATTGTAAGCAAATGCCCACCCACACTTACGGATCAGGAACGGCAACAGATTCAGCAGAAAATACTTCCGTACGCGAAGGCTCCGGTTTTCTTTTCCGGAATTCGATACGGACAACCCGTGGCGGTGCATACGAACACGCAGGCGACCGGAAAGGTGATTCTGGTCTCGGGACTGGCCCGTCCGGAATTGTTCGAAGCCTACGCTCAGCAGCAATTTACGGTTGGACAACATCTGGCTTTCGGTGATCATTACGCGTATACGCCGAAAGACTGGCAGCGAATCGAGCAGGTCTGGCAGCAGAACGGCCGGGGCTGGGTACTGACTACCGAGAAAGATGCCGTAAAACTGAAAACGCTGGTACCGCCTGATTTCCCGCTGTTTGTTGTACCGATTGAAGTCTATTTTCTGGAAAGTAACCCCCTGAATTTTGACGAATGGCTGCTGGAGCGATCCGGTCTGCACGTTAAAAAAGCTTAAGTCCCCCCGCAACTCATTTTTGCTTGTATTTTTGACGCCGTGAAGCTCTATCGATTTCTAGTCTCTTTTGGTTTTCTGGCCTGTTCGCTGCTGGCGAAGGCACAAACCGTACCCAATCCATTGCCGAATGCCCCGGGCGAAGTGGCTCCCAAACCGGCGGACGATCCCAGCCGTCGCGGAAAAATTCTTGATGATTCGACCAAGCAGATTTACGGTCCGACCACTTCCCGGTATTTTCTGGAAGAAGATCTGTTCAACAACCGGAAAACGCTGTACGCCATTGATACCAATTATATCAACTTTCACCGCTTTGATTACCTGGAACACAAGGGTCGCTGGTATACGGACCTGGGCGTACTCAGCTCGGCTCTGCGACCCTTATACTTTACGGCTCCCCAGCAAATTGGAGCCCAGTTGGGTTATGACGTCAACTCGCCCTACGCCATTACCCCGTACGACGTCAAGTATTACGATACCAAATCGCCGTTTACGCAGGCTTATTTTGTCCAGGGTGGAAATGGCCAGAGTGTTCTGCAATTTGACCTGAGTCGAAACGTGAATTCCCAGTGGAATATCGGCTTACACGTCGAACGGAATCTGAGTCGGCGGCAAATCAGTGTGGGCTCGGCTACCAGTAGAGGCGACCGCGATCTGGGAGGCTTCTGGAACTTTGTGACGCATAGCAATTATCGCACGAAAGATGAAAAGTACGCCGTGCTGGGTCATTTTCGGCTGTATGAACATTCCATTCGGGAACCCGGTGGTATCTATCCGGAAACAAATCCGGCCCGGGCTAACTGGGACAGTGTGCTAGCGGATCCGGCGGCAGCTCAGCAATTTCTGACGGCGTCCCGCAGCCGGGAGCGGCGAAATCAGTTTCACGTCTATCAGGAATACGTACCCGTGAAGGGATTTCAGGTGTATCACGTTGGAGATTACATCAACCGGTTTAATCGCTATCGGGATCGGAATTATCAGAACTCCGTAGCAACGGGCTTTTACAACAACCTGCCCGAACGAACCACCATTGGGGATACCATTCAGGCACAGGCCAACTACTGGCTGCTGGAAAATAAAATTGGGTTAAAAGGAGCCCTGAAAGGCTTCAACTACCGGGTACACCTCCGCCGCCGGGATTACGGCATCAACCAACGTTCACGTCTGACCATTCGGGGGGATTCAACAACGTTTCTTACGCGTACCGTCATTGTGAACGATACCGCACGTACGTTCAGCGAACGCTTCACGGTTAGCAATCCTACGTACAGCGAACAGTCCATTCGTCGGCGGAATGAAAACTTCCTGGGAGCCTGGCTGGCGTATTACTTCAAAGACAGTACCCGCATCGAAGCCGAAGGTGAGTACCTGATCGGAGCGGATTACCGACTGCACGCCGATTATTACGGCAAATGGTTTAAGGCTACGTTTACGAGTACGCTCAATTCGCCTACTCTGGTGCAGGAGCGGTTTTTGAGTCCGCTGGTCTCCTGGAGTAAGAATTTCGACAATGTCTTTACCAATCAAATCACGGCTTCCGCTCCGGTACGAATCAAGAATCTTTTCATTGAACCCAGCCTGCAGTACAGCCTCACCAAAAACTACATTTATTACGATACGGAATCGGTAGCCCAACAGGAAAACAGTGCCATCAGTATGTACCGCATTGGCGTGGACCTGGGTTGGCGAGCTGGAAAATTCAGTACGTCGCATCAGGCCTTTTTCACGACGACGTCCGGGCCGGATCTGATTCGGATGCCCAAAGTGCTGACGCGTTCCAAGTTTGCGTTTGACTTTGTGTATTCGAAAGTCATGTACGTACAGGTGGGACTGGATGCCCATTACCGCATGGGCTATTACGCTGATTTTTACCAGCCCCTGAGTAATCAGTTCTATCTCAACAATACGTATAAAGTACCGGGCTTTCTGGTGGTGGATGCCTTTGCGGACATCCGTATCAACCGCGTCCGCGTATTCGTGCAGTTCAAAAACGTAGCCGACGGTCTGCTTTCAAATGGTTACATGCCGACACCGTATTACCCGGGCATGAAACGGGGCTTTGGTTTTGGCGTGTGCTGGCCGCTGTTCGATTAAAGTTACGGTCCGTTGCAAAGATGGATGCCAGTCTGCCGGACTGGCATTCGTCGTTTATACGGCTTGAATTACGTACCTTTACTACTAGTTTAAGCGGGAAGCATGCCTTCGCTGGATCTCCCGAAACAAGAATTTTTACTCGATCGTCATGTCTTTTCTTTCGGAAACGGCTCGGTATATTTTTGAACGCCATTCGCTGGAAACCATCGCCCGCGTGTGCGTGGTGGTACCCAGCCGCCGGGCCGTGTATTTTTTCAAGCAGGAACTGGCCAGCCTCTCGGATCGGCCTTTTCTGGCTCCAGAAGTAGTGGCTATGGACGATTTCATTCTGCAACGGGCGGAGGTGGAAGAAATCGACCCCGTATCCCTGCTGTTTGAACTCTACGACACTTTTAAAACCATTGATCCCCACCTGGATTTCGACCGCTTTACGAGCTGGGCTCCGGTGGTACTGCGGGATTTCGACCAGATTGATCTTTATGACAGCAACGCCAAAGCCGTATTTAGCTGGGTAGAAGCCGAGAAAGCCATTGAACGCTGGAAAATCGACACCACGATTGCTGAAGATTCCTTTGCGGATAAATACTTTCGCCTGTTTGAAAACCTGCTCGGGGTTTATGATCAGTTAAAAGCCCGTTTACTGGAAAAGAAACTGGCGTACCGGGGAATGGCGTATCGCAAAGTGGCGGAGGAGGTGGAAACGATTTTCCTGGATAAACCCGGCCACGCGTTCCATTATTTTCTGGGTTTTAACGCCCTCAGTCAGTCCGAAGAGCGGATTCTGCGGAAGCTGGTGAGCCTGAATAAGGCCGAGATGCTCTGGGACGCCGACGTTTTTTACCTGAGAAATCAGCACGAAGCGGGTCGCTTTGTCCGTAAATACCTAACCGACGCCGAACTGAGTCGGGGCGACTGGAACAAGCGTTTCCGGAATTACCGCGAGTTTCCGCAGGTACAGACGGTCCCCAGTGATTTACTGACGCAGCCTAAAAATTTTATCAGCATTGGCGTACCCAATGCCACCATGCAGCCCAAAGTCGCCGCTCATTTGATGGCCCAATGGGAGCACGGTACGGAGAAAACGAAGGGCTATCAACCGCCGCATACGGCTCTGGTACTGGGCGACGAAAATCTGCTGATGCCGGTCTTGTCCTCGATTCCCGACAGCTACGATGATTTCAACGTTACGATGGGGGTTTCCCTGCGAAATTCCCTGCTGTATTCCCTGGTGGAAAGCTGGTTTGAGTTACAGCGGAATGTGGTGGAATTTCGCCGAAAGGAAGGGCAGGGGATGGTTGCTATTCCCAAATTCAGCTACAAGCACATTACCAAGATTCTGCATCATCCCTTCATTCAGAAATACTGGATGGAAAACGAGGGAAGTTTTCGAACCCTGTTACGGACGCTGCGGGATGAAAACCGAACGTTTGCCGATGAAAAGGAGATAAAAGAACTGGGCGGCAACGAACCCCTGATCAATACCCTCTTTACCCGCTGGGACAACGACTCGGGTCGGGCGACCCGGCAGATGTATCGGCTCATTGATTTGCTACGGCCCCTGTACGTCGATAAAGATGCCATCGAAACCGAGTACCTCTACGAGTTTTATACCATTCTCAAGCGACTCGAACGCGTACTGGCCGAACGCCGTCAGCCCGTCTCCATTAAATCGTACCGACGGTTTTTGTTGGAGTTATTGCGACAAACGAAGATTCCCTTTTCGGGGGAACCCGCCGCTCCGCTGCAAATCATGGGGATGCTGGAGACCCGGTGTCTGGACTTTGAACGGGTGATTATTCTATCCGTCAATGAAGGCACCTTGCCGACGGGGAAAAAGCAAAATTCGCTGATTCCGTTTGATGCCGCCTGCGAGTTTGGCCTGCCTACGTACATGGACGCCGACGCGGTGATGAGCTATCACTTCTTCCGCCTCTTACAACGGGCGAAGGAAGTTATCTTTCTGCACACGGTACCCGCCGGTGATGGAGCCAAAGCCGAACCCAGTCGGTTTTTACTGCAACTGGAATACGAGCTGGGTGAACAAAACAAGCAGGCTAAGCTGCAGAAAAAGCGGGTGGAGTTCGGCTCCGAACGCAGTCTGGAAGAAGAGCTGCCGGTATTACGCATTACCAAAAACGAGCAGATTCAGCGAGAAATTCTCCAGTCGCTCGCCAATCGGGGCCTGTACGCGACGCACCTGAACATGTATTACCAGTGTTCACTCAAGTACTACTTCAAACGCATTGCCGGGGTAGCCGAGGAAGAGGAATTATCGACGACGCTCGAAGCGAACGACTTTGGTACCTGGGTGCACGAAGTGCTCGAACGGATCGACCGGGAGATGATCGAGCGAAACGTTCGCGTGTACGAACGGGCCGATTACGAACGGTTTACGCAGCAGATTCCCAGTCGTCTGGAAGCCGTTTTTCAGGAAAAATTTCCCGGACAGGTCATGAACGAAGGACAAAACCTGTTGTTGTACAACCTGGCCAAACGTAACCTGCGAAACTACTTCCAGCTACGCATGGACGAACTCGACGCCGGGTACCGCGTGGAAGTGCTCGCTCCGGAACAGAAGCTGGTGGCCACGCTGGCTTATGGCGAGGGCACGGTGCAGGTAGCCGGAAAGATTGACCGCCTGGAGCGGGTCAACGACGTAATCCGGATTGTGGATTATAAAACCGGAAAAGTAGACGCGAAGAATCTGGACCTGAAAGTAAACCAGGACGAATGGCAGCCCATGTTTCTGACGAACCAGAACTGGGACGTAATGCGGCAACTCTGGCTGTATAAATATCTGGTTCTGAAACAAAACGACAAACGCGTGGGCGGCGTAGAACTCTCGGCCACGCAGATCGTACAGCCGGGGATGATCTCCTTCCGAAATCTGGCGGCGGGTTTTATGGCTCAGGAAAATCTTCGCTTCCGTCCGGATGAAACGCCGGAAACGTTTCTCGAAGACAGCGAAGCCATGTTAACGCAGTTCATCGACGAACTGCTTGACGCCAGCCGAGCCTTTGAACAAACCGTGGATCGAAGTCACTGCGAATACTGCGATTACGCCCGGATTTGTGGACGAGCCAATTAAGGATGATGCCAGCCCCGGGGCTGGCATCATC
>NZ_NMPS01000017.1:0-482 GCF_002261125.1 Siphonobacter sp. BAB-5385
GTGATCTGCCCGATGAAGGCAAAACCGTGAGCCATGTAGTGAAAGATCGTTTTGGCGTGAAAGGGGTTCACCGTCGGCATGCCGGTACCCGTGACACTGCCAAATAGGATCCGGTCTTTCACGTGAATGGCGGCTACCCTTCCCGGCTTTAATACTCTCAGCAGCTGAGGGGTTAAGAAATCCATCTGCTCGAAAAAGTGCTGATCGTTGTTGGTGTGGCCAAAGTCATTGTAGCTGGGCGTATACTCGTAGTGATTCGAGAAGGGAATCGACGTAAGTACGAGGTCCACGCTGTTTTCCTGCATGCGGGCCGTTTCCAAAACGCAGTCGTTATGAACGGCCGTAAAGTACTGACCTGTTACTTCTATCCGCTCTACGCCCATCGAGCGTTTCAGTTCGGAGATCGCATCGGCATTCGTTAGACCGTACGCTTTGATGATTCCGGTCATTTCCGAAACCAGCTCGTGGTGGCGTTGCCATTT
>NZ_NMPS01000018.1:0-5534 GCF_002261125.1 Siphonobacter sp. BAB-5385
AAAGACAAAAGCGACGTTCCGAGTGAGTCGATCCAGTTTCGCAATGATCAGGGTTGCACCATGAATCTTACAATACCCAATAGCCGCCTGAAGCTGGGGCCGGTCATTTTTCTTACCAGATTCAATATCGGTGAAACTAGTCAGAACCTCACCTTTGGAATAAGTAAAATTTTCGACCGCTTGCTTTTGAGCTTCGAGTCCGAGACCGGACCTGCCCTGCTTCTGAGTAGAGACTCGGAAATAAGCGACAAAGCTTTGCTGCATATTTTAAATTAATTTAATAAATAGATGTTTCACGGGACGAATTTTTCAAAAGTACTAAAAATTACAAAGCATAAACGTGCGTTTATAAAATGTTATAAAAATAAATGATACACCAAATAGTGTATCTAAATTAAAGGGTGATCTTTGAATCAACAAAGAACAACAACCAAGGCAATGGAAACCTACAATCATGTTCAGTGCCAAAACGACAGTGCCTATTCTTTACAAATCGTAGATATAAAAGCCAGCCAACCATTAGATATTGAGCAAAAGAAAACGATTGACCTTCTCAGTAAAGATGGCTATGAATTGTACGTTGTTTCTTTTCGGGAGTCTGTTTTCGGACATGTATCCGAATATGAATGTGAAATTTTGATGAAAGATGGGCTGTTAGTTTGTAACCTCATTTATAATTATGAAGCTCACCTTACCTATATTGGTGATCTTGTAGAAGAAACGAATAAAGATTTTACCAACGTAGATAGCTTACAATGGAATCAAACTCCTAGGCACACAAAAGAAACCGTTTTGCTTCCACTTAGCATTGAGCGTTTTTGTCAGTCCGCTGTTTTATTACCAGACTCGCACGTTTTATCGAACAAATAAAGATACCGGAGAATAGAACATGAATGATCAAGACAACCTACGGGCCTTTCTTCGTGATGGCCCTTTTAATCTATCGAAAGCTTCGGAGAAAATGAATATTGATCCTAGTGTATTGAAGAACTTCATTTCCCGCACAAGGCTTGATAAGGAAGGCAACGTTTACCGGATCGGGCTAGGTAAGTACGAAGATTTGATTTTTGCCTACTTCCATGAATATGGCTACGATCCTGAAAAAGCATATGAAGCAGTAATCTGAACCCCGCTAAAAACGGGGTTTTTCTTTGCCTGAAAACGCCATATCATTTTATAAACCGCCTTCTGCAAACGTAAAAAGAAAAGAGGTCGTCTAAATGAAAGTATAGATCTCATATTTTGCATTCACCAATAGGTATTGATGAAGCTTCGCTAAATACCAGCAATAGCATAAACGGTACCGTATGCCAGCGAGGCCCGTCGGTACCGAAGGCTAGACTCAGAGATACAAGCAACCGATGTCTTTGCATAGCAAGCAGCACATGAATATATAGAGCCTATTTCAAAGGATACTCGTGAGTATCTTTCTGAAATAGGTTTTTTCTTTGCAGCTTAGAAATAAATATTGTATAAATTGAACATAGTCTTTGATTGCATAATGTTATAAAGGTTCACCTACTAAATTCTTAGCTTAATCTTGAAACTTTTAGAAATTCGCCCGAACATCCAAGGCAGTGGTCAACCTTTCATAACTGATTTGGCCAGTCTTTACATTTCTATCATGGCTCATCGGATAGGAATAAAGTTTGTTCAGGAACTATCAAATGTAGATTTTGGACGAAGTAAGCAAATGCTACTTTATATCAACTTAGGTTCAGAGCCAGTTGATAAGCATAATGCCGCCCGAGAGCCTTCCCTGCGTTATAATATTCGCTTAGGCCAAACCACGGGTTGGATCAGTATCAGAGAAAGCGATTTGCGTGACGATCTGCTACTCAGACCCTTAACCTATACAATCAGTAAAGCCTTGGGTTTATATCTGGAAAAGTTTCAGGGTGATCTGGAAGGTCTTCGTTTAGCTACGATAAGAGTTTTGAATTGGGATTACTACCTATTAGGATGGGATTCAAAAGATTTGAAAGTACCTCGTAAGCACAAAGCCAAAAATATACGAATTGAAGTTAAAGAAGTTTATGCCTACAGACTCCATCGCGTGGTGTGGGAGGAAGAGCAAGTAACAACATACCTTGATTTTCCTGACTTACCTATAAAAGTGAAATTAACGTCACAAGAGGCATCCGAGTTGGACTATGCAGAAAGGCTCTTTGCTGAAAATCCCTATCTAAAACCTTTACCTTGGTTAAACGATCATCAATTGCCTTTTACTTATGGTAAGCGATTGTTTCATTTTGACTTACTAAAAAGAACACTTACTGAGATTAACCAAATTTAAGGCTTACCTCTAGGTAATGATAAAATCAACTTTAAATACATGGAGGATCGATCTTCATTTTTAAAAGTCATTTTTAAAAATTTATAAATAATTTAAAAGATATTTTATAAAACATAAGGGCTTTACCCTATTATAGGGTTGTTCAACAATTCCTAATTTACCTGAAAATTAACAATGCAAACATTTCTTGAAATATTATTAGCTATTACAATTATTTTTCCTCATTTTTTGTTAATTAATTATGTGATTTACATTATCAATAAAAGTCCCAGTAAATCTCGTATTGGGGGCTTGTACTTATCTAAAAAAAGATTATGGTTAATAATTATTTATGAAATACTCTTATTTTCTCTTTTAAAATATGCAAATAAGGACAATCCTGATGGTTTTTTATATAACTCTCACCTTGCCTTTCCTAAAGGCATAATACCATATGAATGGCTATTAGGTAAGTATAGTAAGTTTTTGCAAGACAATTTTCAAGATGTTATTATTATTGTTATGAACTTTACATTAGACTATATATTCTTCTTTTTTTCTCAATAATTCGAAGAGTACGAGATAGGTAAAGATTACTTAAATACGTTTGCAATTATTTTTCACGCTATTTATAATTATTATGCTTCGATTAATACAAATTCTAGTTTTTTCCTCTTTACCTCATGTAAAAAAGAAGACACCCCTATTACACCTTCCTACGATTCTAAACACCTGACCCGTTGCTGAACACTTCGTACCATTGAGTTAACCGGGAGGGAAAAAGCTATTCGCTGGATATCACAAAACCTTCTTTAACGCAGATTCAGTACAACACCGATGGGACTTCCGTAGCCTATAGTGATGATGTAAAAAGCGATACGGATATCGGAAGTTCCGCAATAACAGCCGGTAATAAATCTTGATCTTCTAGACCGGAAAACTCATCTAGCCCCTGAAGTTTCTTAGTAACAAAGCTTAATAATATCCAACTTAATAGTTCTATTAAGGCAGGAATTTCTCATATTTTGATGGAAGTTTTCCGCAGGTTTGCAGGCATTTGAAATTATTTTTTTATAATTTGAGATATTTTTACAGTAGACTGCAATTATCTTTATAAAGATCCGATTAAAAACTGTATTCCGTCACTGTTAACTTTTTTATGCTTCAGCATTATTATGACTACAAGTCCTTTATTACAGGGATTTAACCTAATGAAAAAACAAAGTATTAATGAAAAAACTAATTTTTATATCCATCTTATTATTTGTATTCTTGTACATTTATAGATACTATTATGTTACTTCGTCTGATAATTATAGTGACAAGTGTAAAAATATAAATGTTTTAGGACCTGCTTTTATGGCTCCTGAACCAGGTATCTATTTTCAAATAGATTGCTATAGTGATGATTATAATGGATTAAAACAACTTAATATAATAAGAAAGAATATCCAGAAAACAAAAGATTCGGAAAAATATTTTAATAGATTTCATTGTTTTGGAGTTAATTCTAGCTCTCGTTACTCTGTTGAAGACGACGGATTGCAGTTTTTTAAAGAAAAAAATGCCATTATGACAGTTTATTTCCCACAAGGTCCTAACACAGGACAATTAAGTGCTATTAGTTTTGATAAAAAGGTTGAAGATATTATAAATATATCTCCAATAATAAGTAATAACAATCACGAAACCATCTTTATTTATAAAGACACTAGCCTTAATTTTAACAGGGAAAGCCTACAAAAATTTATCAATAGTGTAGAAACTATTAGAAAAGAAAAAAAATGTAAAAACTGTACCTATGAATTAATTAATAATGAAGGTATTGGCAAAATAATTTATAATAACAATGTAAACTATTTTAGGTTTGAAATTGAATGATTATAAAATATAACTATTTTAAGTATAATTCGTTTAATATCAATTTTAAATTTTATTTTCCTTTTTACCTCTTTAAAAAAGTAGCCCCATCACCCCTTCCTTCGATTTCAAAACCTAACCCGTCGCTGGCATTGATGCCAACTGGGATGTAAAAAGCTATTCGCTGGATGCCACGAACCTTCGTTAAAGCTGATTCAGTACAATACTGATCCTATAGTGATGGCGTAAGAAACGATATGGGAACCTGGAAGCTCAGCGATAACAAGCTGGAAGAAACCCTAAGCAGCAACACCGAACAACTCATCGGCCCCCTGAAGGCCCTTAGTAACGAAGAACTAGTCATGGAGTCTTCGAAGTGAGTTACGCCGATGTAGCCAAAGCATTGGAGGCTGAACAAACGATGGTGCTCTTGGTCGAGAGCTTCGTCCAGGAGAATGGTTTCAGTTTGCCCGCTAACCCCCCACTATGGAGCCTTAATACTAGCCTCCGTCACGCGAATTTGTTTCACATTAATCCTAGCAGTAATAGGAAGATCACAAGAGGGAGTTGGTAACACATCTTCTACATAGAAAGAAAAAACGTATCGTTGAGTTGAATCTAAACTACTGATTAGAGGACTATAAGTTTTGACTACATACCTATACTGTTTCCCCTGTATATTTGCTTCCTTACCATAGTAAACCTTAGATGTTTTGCCGCTGAGCGTTGGCCCTAGATCAATTAGCCATGCATTCAAGCTAGTATCACTGCTACAAGCTTCCCGGCCAATGATAGTAGCTTCAGCGATTTCATAATCAGCTTTTAGGGGATATTTTCCCTCACAGCCTGTGATGAGACCCCAAACTATTAATAGATAAAAAGTTTTTTCTGCATAGTACTATTTATACCCGTTGTGCGTATTAATAAGCTAGAGCATGTTTTAAATGATTAAGTGATTTTTGGTTATGATAATTAATGAATTGCAGTATAGCTATTCCACTAATTTTTGAGCATATTCTAGCATAGATTCCATCAAATGACTTGGCAATTTTCTTTTAATAGAGAAGTGATCGCAGAGCGGTCCGCCGGCGCGGTTTAGAGAAGAACGTTTCTATTCTTTTTCGAGTACATCAAAAATCACTGTTCCATAAACTAAATTTATTTTTTATATTAACTCGCCAAGGTGTAATGATTGCAATATTGTGCTTGAGTAAAAGTTCTTCATGTTGTTTTATTGACAAATAACCTTTATCTGCAACAATAAATGGTACAAAGCAAATGAGTGATCCTTGGATTTTAGGAAACAATAGGCTATTCGATGCTGTTGGGGGTACGATTGAGGCAGAAATAAGGAAAAAGAATATGTTAACCAGTTGTGCGGATTAAAAGGCCAAAGCAT